>JAKSBD010000388.1 GCA_022361295.1 Bacteroidales bacterium | reverse complement strand
CATTAAACAAGGCGGAAAGTTCCGAAACAATGACTATTCCTTTATTTTCAGCCATATCTTTTATTTCATTTTTTCGTGACAAGCCTAGCATAGTGTCGACCTTTCCCGTACAATCTTATTTTTATATTAACTTAATCTTATAATTATGTAAAGAATTAATATAAGAATGGACTCTACAATTGTTTTGAAGATGAATTGCTTGATTGTTTTAACATTAGTTACAATAATAATGCAAACAATCATAACAAAACAAGTGCAAAATATGGAATGAACCCAATTAACTCCATTGACAAAAGATATAAATCAAGTTAAAATTGAATTAAATTCAAAACATGCATATTGGTGGCTACACATATATAGATTTAAACTTTGACTTATGTAATGATGGCAATAAACGGTATAAAGATAATAGCTTTGAGAAGGAATTGAAAGAGTAAGTCGTAAGTCCTCTGAGTTAATGATAATAGAGTTTGATCTTTGGTGCTAAGTGATGTATCTTTAGTGCTAAATACTAATAAATAAACTGGAGGAAAAGAAATGAAAAGAACGCTACTGATTATGGTCGCAGTCATGATGATGCTCGCTTTATTGGTTGGCTGCAAGGCTGGCGATACTAGCGATGCCCCTGATGCTACTGATGCCCCCAATGCTACCGATGCTGGTGATGCTACTGATGATGGCGACGCAACCGATGCTGGTGAAGCCGCTAAACCAGGTGAAGGCATGAAGGTTGCCTTGGTCACTGATGTGGCTGGAAACAACCCGTTTATCCTTGCCATGGCAAATGCGGTAAGGGATCTTGCTGATAGATACGGATATGAACCGGTCGTCGTCGAGTGCATTGATAATACTGGCTTTGAAGACAATATGCGTGCGCTGCTTGTAGAAGATGTCGATCTGTTGATTGGCGGCGGATGGAAAGCTGGCGAACCAATCAATAAAATATCACTCGAGTCACCGGATGCTACAGCATACAGCCTGATAGACTCCATGGTTGAGTCTGAACATGTCAAGTGTATTTCTTACAGAGAACAGGAAGGCTGTTATCTGCTAGGACAAATGATGGCACTGGCAGCAGACGATGATGAGAATGTATTCGGAAGAGTCGGCGTCAGCCAGTCTGCGTCCGCTTGGAAATGGGCTTGGGGCATGATTGAAGGCATTAAATCGATCAAACCTGATGCCACATTTATCCACAACTTTACAGAATCATATGTAGACTCCGTAAAAGCCAAGGAGTTTGCGCTGCAGCAGCACTCACAGGGCACGAAGTCTATAGCTGGTCATTGTGCTGGTGGTATGTATGGTGTGTTTGAAGCTGCGCTTGAAAAAGAATTCTACACATCAGGTGTTGACACGGATGTAACCACCCCTGATAATCCGTATATTATGACTTCGGTTATTAAGGATACTTACAACTCAACGGCATATGTCATTGATGCATTCTTCTCTGGATGGGATACCGAAAATGAAGTTCTTGGATTGGCAGAAGGCGGCATTGGACTGGTACATGTAACGCATGAAGGCAATGGCCCCCTACATCCAAACCTGACCGAAGAGGACATCGAACAGCTCAGAGAAACGGCTGAACAGATTGCAGACGGCACCCATGAAATTGACTTCACAAACGTTCCGGAACAAGATTGGTAAGCCATAGGACCTTAACTTAATTATGAGCAAAAGGGGGGAGGCACTCCTCCCTTTGTTAATGATTAATAGCTTGACGAATTTCCTGGAGGGAGGTGGAGCGCTGATGTTACTGGAGATGAATAATATCAGTAAAACATATGGCAATGTTATCGCTAATGACGATGTGAGTATATCCATTGATAAGGGTGAGGTATTGGCGATAGTCGGCGAGAATGGAGCAGGGAAATCGACCATCATGAAAATCCTGTATGGATTGGAGACGCCGACACTGGGGAAGACATATATTAATGGCAAAGAAGTAAAGTTTAAAGACCCCCGTGATGCGATTGCCTGTGGAATCGGTATGGTGCAGCAGCATTTTATGCTATTTGATTCATTAACTGTCGCTGAAAACATTGTATATTCTTTTGAACCACGCAAGAGGGGCTTGTTTTTTGACCGTGAAGCGGCAATTAGCCGTGTCAAAGAGCTGTCACAGAAATACGGGCTTGATATCAATCCACTGGGTTTAACCGAGGCTTGCCCTGTGGGCTTGCAGCAGCGCATTGAGATTCTGAAAGTGCTTCATCAAAATGCAGAAATAATCATCTTCGATGAACCTTCTGCGGTGCTCACCCCGCAAGAAGTTCAACAATTGCTAAAGACCATAAGAAACTTAGCCGATATGGGTAAAAGCATCATTCTGATCACACATAAACTGCATGAGGTTATGGAAGTGGCCGATAGGGCCGTCATCATGAGAAGCGGAAAGAAAGTCGGCGAAATGGATATAGCAGAGGCATCTATTGAAAAAATGTCTTATATGATGGTTGGGCGTCATATTGAAAAGAGAAAACCTAAGAAATACGAGCCCGGAGAACGGGTATTAACCATTGAAAATCTAAATTATGTGGATGAAGCCGGAAAACATGCGATAAAAGATCTGAGCATGCATGTCAGCTCTGGAGAGGTCGTGGGCATTGCTGGAGTCTCGGGAAACGGGCAGTCTGAACTTTTACACCTCATCATGGGATTGGAGCAGGCGAAAGACGGCAGGATTATGATAGGCGACAAGGATATCACAGGCAAACAGGTCTTTGATGTTCGGGAGAGTGGCTGTGCCTGTATCCCTGAAGATCGATATAAGCATGGCTGCGCGGCAAAAGCAGATCTCGTGCAGACAACATTATTAGGAAATCAGTATAAGGAACAGTTTGCGAAAAAAGGCATCCTAAAGGCCAACAGGATAAAGCAGTTTACCATTGATTTATTTGACCGTTACAGCGTTAAATATG
>JAKSBD010000224.1 GCA_022361295.1 Bacteroidales bacterium | reverse complement strand
TACCAATAATATCATTCATTGAATGTCATTGGAATATTTACATCAAAGAATTAGCGGTGCAAAAATAATCAGTTGAAACTTAACCTCACTGAAATTTGTGAATGAAATGTAGAAATTGCCGATTAACACCAACTTTATTTTGGAATGAGCCTCAAAAATTTTTAGATATTTTGGATTTAATCCAGGCAAATTATTGCGATAAGTGAAAACAGTGCTAAGCTTGCTTAGGCTATGTTGAGTGTAGCAATAATACCTAAGAAAATTTGAGATATAGCCTTAGCTACGACGATATTTTTTAACGTAGAGTAAATTCAAAAGAATAAAATTATAAGGCTTAGTTCAATGTAATATTGGTATAAGACTTATTTTGAAATTTGTTGTAAAAGATGGCTTTCCAGACTTTCAACCATTTTATCAATTGAGAACTTCTCTTTTACATGCATAGCTCCTCGCTGACCTTTTTCTTCAAGCTTATTATCCACAATTAATTTCTCAATAGCACTTTCCAGGTCAGATGCACTTTGTGGTTCAACAATGTAGCCATGTTCTCCGTCTTTCATTAATTCTTCAACACCGTTAACACGTGTACTTACAGCGGGAATACCATGTGCCAATGCTTCCATTAAAGAATTCGGCATGCCTTCATATAAAGATGGCAACACAAATAAGTCGGCGGCATTTAACAACTCAGAGATGTTTTTGTGGAAACCTAATAAATGAACATTCTTTTCCAGATCCAACTCATGAATCTGACGCTTAAGAGCAGCTTCCAGTTTTCCGGTGCCGGCTATGAAAAAGTACACATTAGGATGCTTCGTAACGATTGCTTTAGCAGCACTAATCAAGTACTCAAATCCTTTTTGCCTGGCCAATCGCCCTGTTGATACAACAACCAGGGGATTGTCAATACCTGAAGGAATGTACTTACTTAAATCCAAAGCCTTATCTGACATATTAACCTCGTTAATGCCATTGTAAATAACCTTAACAAAATCATCGTCCCACCAGCCATAGCTGTCATACTCTTTTTTAATGGAATTGGTATTTGTAATAATACCATCACAATATGGTAAGAAGCTCCATTTGTACTTTCCAGACTTATTTAACAACTGAACACCTTGTCGACTTAAAACGATAGGCCCGTTTGTAATGCGCGACATAAAACCAGCTACTCTTACGTCTTTATTCTGACACCCAATTATTAACTCTATACCAAGGTTCTTTACAATCTTTTTTAATTGCAGGAAGCCTGTTAGACTGAAGTCGGTGTAGATATCAATTCGCACAACAGGCACATTAGCTTCTTTGGCACGTTTCTCAAGCACCGAATTAACACGACAACCAATATGCACCTGATGACCCTTCTTAATTAACTCAGAAGCCGCAAGCACCATCCACTTTTCTCCTCCGCCCCATTTTTGCCTGCCTATTGAATTAATTAATAATAAATTCATCTAAAATTGTTATGATTAAATAAGTTCAACAAATGTGAATATTAAGGAGTCCTGTGTGCCTCCAAGTTTACATAAGAGGAAACGAAGATAGTCTTTTAATTGTAATTGATAAAAGATATCCGACAGCTTGAGCAATTATTTTTACCTTTGTGCTGTCAAAGTTAATGTCAGTTTAAAAGATGTTTAACTTTTACTGTCAGAATACCAAAACGGATAACGGGAAGATAATGCTTAGAGACACGCTTAAAAAATTTGGATATCCAAACTCATTAATTAAAGAGTACAAACATTGGCTGTTACTACTCCGTCCGGAGCAGGTTACTTTGGGCTCAATGATACTAATTTGTAAAGAAGATGTTAACCAGTTTCATGCCATAAGCGAAGATGCTATGCAGGAGATGTCGGTTATCACGAAAGACATTGAGCTGAATATTCAATCGGAACTTAAAGCAGAAAAAATTAATTACCTGATGCTGATGATGGTAGATCCGGAGGTACATTTTCATGTCATTCCACGATTCAGCCAAACAGCGGAACTTGCCAACTTTACTTTTACAGATAACTCTTGGCCGGGAGCTATCAACCTGGCTTCTCACAACAATGCAATAACTGAAGAACAAAAAATAATCGTAAGAGATTATTTACGAGGCCTTCTGCAAGCATCACCAAGTACTAAAAAGTATAACAGGATGTATACCTCAGGCTGTTTTGATCTATTACACTATGGACACCTGAACATTCTAAAGCGTTCAAAAGAGCTTTGTGATCACCTTATTGTTGGTGTATCGACCGATGAGCTGATTATGGCCTCTAAAGGACGAAAACCTGTGATTCCGTTTGAAGAACGCTATCGCATAA
The DNA here is from genome assembly GCA_022361295.1 of Bacteroidales bacterium. GTDB lineage: Bacteria > Bacteroidota > Bacteroidia > Bacteroidales > Marinilabiliaceae > Carboxylicivirga. The sequence continues at coordinate 2,657 of JAKSBD010000224.1, read as the reverse complement.
TCAGCTCGGTTAAATATGTAGATGAAGTGATTCCTCAGGTTAATAAAAACAAACAAAGTGTTGTTGACCAATACAATATTGATGCTATTTCGGTTGGATCAGATTGGAAAGGAAAGTATCCGCCTGTAACATGCGACATGGTGTATTTTGATTATACGCCTAATGTCAGTTCAACTATTTTGAAAAAGGCACTTAACTTATTGGAAGGTTCAGATGATAAGTAAATCATCTGAATTCCTAAAGTATTATTTTCCGTATTTTTCGAGGTAATCAACAATTCGTACAGAAGCTTTCCCATCTGTTGGCCCAACGTGGTCTTTGTTGTATTGATGCCTTTTACTCTGGTATTTTGAAGGATCTTTCATTTCTTCCTCAACTTTCTGTTTTACCTGCTTATAATTTTCGGCATGCGTTCCCAGGTCTTGATAAATAACCGACTCTGTTAAAAAGCGCTTTTTAAAACGATACTTAAAAATTCCCTTATAAGACCACTTTAAATCATAAAAGTCGCAAATAACCACCGGCTTATCTAAAGCTGCAAACTCAAATAAGGTGGATGAAGCTTCGCTAATAAGAATATCTGCTGTTTTCAGAAAAGGAACCAAAGAATATTCATCAGCATCAGCCAGGTATACGTTTGGATATTCGGCCCACTTCTTAATTCGCTTCTGATCCTTTATATAACGGCTTTTGGTTAAAGCAAATGTAAACGAATGTGGCTTAATAAGAATATTGTACCCTTTAAAGTCTTCCGGCCAGTCCTTTGGAAAACAACCTATTGAAGTTGGATTAAAAGTTGGTGCGTATAATATGGTTGGTTTTTCAGGATCGAGACCAAGCTTTTGTAAGTCAATTCCTGCCTCAGTTCCATCAAACACAGGATCAAGCTTACTAAATCCAACCTGCACAAAATTATCGTCAGGATACATTTCCTCAATCACCTTCAATCGCATTTCACCTTCTATAAAGCGAACAGTCATGGGTGTATCTGACTTACGATAGTAACTTCTTTTAGGACCTATACCATGGCCCATCTGTATAGATTTGGAATGCTTATGAATTAAGTCAAGTGAACCAAACTTGTTTCCGAAGAAAATCCAGTCTGGCTTTTCTTTCAAATAAAGCTCTTTCGCGTGCTCTTCTCCCTGGACTTTAACATAGTCAACACCTATCTGACTCAAAACCTGATTAATTAACGATTCCTTATTGGTATTTTCATACACAACCAGTTTACATGTATGGCCCCGTTTAATTAATTCTCTCCATACAGGAAAGTATTGAGGAATATAATAGATGTTTTGCACATCGAAAAAACACGTCATCTCACTCACTTTAATAATTCATCACAAAGATATATTAATTAAAGAAATGTCTGTGATTAATATTTTCTGAATCAGAATATGAGATATTGATACTGTAATTATTATTGCAATGAAAGTGCCCCGGTGATATTTTCAAACAGATAAAATAACACTACAAGCTACAATTTCATTAAGTCAGACAAAATCAATATCACATTTGGTAACATTTAACCGGAATTACCTACTTTTATGCCTGTTTGTTAAAAATGAGGTATTAGATGAGTGTAAAAGACAAAGAATGGTTTTCGAAATGGATGACTTTCCGGTATCGTAATTTTAAACAGTATTATTATTTTAAAAGTGCTTTAAAACTCCTACTACCCAATTTTCTGTTTCAGTCAAGGCGCAATCTTATCTTATCGACATACAATAAAAAATCTGACTCAGAAAAGTCTTACATTGCTAATAGAGTTAATTATTACAATAAACTCAATACACCTTTTACTAAAAGCAGCAACAGCAAACAATTATCCACACTTAAGCCCGGGAACAGACTGCGGACTTACTTTTTTGACACACGCGAAATAACCCGCTACTTTCCTGGTAATAAATATATTGATTTCGAATTTGGTGATGTAACCGAAATACCTCCGCATCCGGCTATTGTGAAGAGCCGCCCCATTAATGATGTTAACCAGAATTCGATAATTCTAAAATTGAACAAGATACGCCATTTCACTTTTCCTAAGGACATTACGCCTTACGATAAAAAGAAAGATTTGCTGGTTTGGCGGGGTGCTCTTTATCACCATCAACACCTACGTAAAAAATGTCTTGAAACCTTATTTGATCAACCTCAATGTGATGTTGGTCATGTAAGTAACCGCGAGCCATATTTATCTTGGCGAAAACCAAAGTTAAATATGTATAAAATGTTACAGCATAAGTTTATAATGGTAATTGAAGGAAATGACGTCGCTACAAGTTTAAAATGGGTAATGGCATCAAATTCTGTGGCCGTAATGACCAAACCCAGGTACGAAACATGGTTTATGGAAGACACGCTAATCCCGGACTACCATTACATTCAGGTAAAAGATGATTACTCTGATGCAGCTGAGAAGTTGAACTATTACATCGCTAATCCTGATAAAGCAAAAGCCATTGTTAAAAATGCACATGAGTACATTGACCAGTTTAGAAACAAAAAGCGCGAAAGGCTTATTTCGTTAATGGTGATGGATAAGTATTTTAAACTTCAGAATGATTAATAGTCTCTGATTGTCATTCCCAATCCAACAGTTTTTTTACAGCTGCACTTTTTTGGTATGGAGCTTTATCATTTAGTGAAGCACC
>JAKSBD010000226.1 GCA_022361295.1 Bacteroidales bacterium | reverse complement strand
TTATATCAGGGGTTAATTGATTATAAGGATTCATTTCAATAGGGTCGAACAAGCCTAGTTTAAAACGAGTTAAGAGTAATTCTTTTAAACGTTGGTCTAGCACCTCTTCAGTTGTTAATCCTTCTTCAATAGCTTGCTTGATATGACTATAGGCATACCCACAATTAAGGTTAATGCCTGTGTTTAGAGCCAAAGCTGCAGACTCTGTTATGTTATCAGAATACTTATGACCATTATTAATATCTGCAATGGCACCGCAGTCAGAAACAATATATCCGTCAAAACCCCATTTTTTTTTAAGTATATCGTTGATTAGAAAATCATTTGAACAGGCAGGTTGGCCATAAATGGCATTATAGGCCCCCATCACACCTTCAACATTGCCTTCTTTAACCAAAGCCTCAAATGCTGGTAAATAGGTTTCGTATAAATCTTTTTTTGACGGAGAAACGTCGAAGTGATGTCGCAGTGGTTCAGGACCTGAATGAACTGCATAGTGCTTAGCACAAGCTGCCGTTTTTAAGTATTTTGGGTGGTTACCTTGTAAGCCATTAACAAAAGCTACTCCAATTTCAGACATCAGATAAGGGTCTTCACCATAAGTTTCCTGTCCACGTCCCCAGCGGGGATCACGAAAAATATTAACATTGGGTGTCCAAAAGGTTAATCCTGCATATTTGCCAAAATTACCGATTGATTGTGAGATAAGAAACTTAGCTCTTGCCTCATCCGAAATAGCATTGGCTACCTTTTGCACTAGTTCAGGATTGAAAGAAGCACCCATGGCGATGCCTTGCGGAAAGATGGTTGCCTTACCATTACGTGCAACTCCATGCAGGGCTTCATTCCACCAGTTGTATTCCTGAACACCTAAGCGTGGTATGGCAGGGGTTGCATCAACAATTTGTGATATTTTCTCATCAAGCGTCATTGCTTCAACAAGAAAATCAGCTCGTTCGTTGAAACTGAATGAGGTATCTAACCATTTTTGCTTTTGGGCATGGGAGGTAAAAGAGAAAAGGAGAAATAGAAGGAATATACAAATATGTCTTAAAAAAAGAGATGACGTTTTTAGACATACATGAAAGCAAATTTTACTGATCATTGATAAAATATTCTAGTGAAACAAGTAATCGTGTTTAGGACTTTTTTCTGTGCACAAAATAGAAAATGCCCGTTTGTTTCTTTGCCAATATTATTGGAAGATTAGGGGGTGAAATTTCATTATTGAGGTGGTGTGTGATAACCTTTATTAACCTTTCCGAAAAAGGAGATGGCCATTAGTACTTGGAAGACCTGCTTTCGACAAAGTAGGATCTTATGCCCCCTATTGATGTTTCTTTTGACCACTTAGCTTGCACATTGCTTTATCTATCTTTAGCCTTCATAAAAAGGTTATGTTATGAAGATAGGTTTAGTTAAATCCATAGTGATATTATTAATTGTAACCACGTTTGTTGGTTGTCAACCCTCAAGGAGTAAGCAGGTGCTTTCTAATCCGAATATTGTGTTCATTTACCTTGATGATTTAGGATATGGCGATATAGGCGCTTATGGTGCTACTGAAATAGAAACGCCGGCAATGGATGCATTGGCCAATGGAGGAGTACGTTTTACAAATGGTTATGCGAGTTCAGCAACATGCACGCCAAGTCGTTATGCATTACTAACAGGGGTATATCCATGGCGAAATAAAGATGCTGCTATTTTACCAGGGACAGCACCTTTAATAATAGGTACTAATCAAATGACGGTACCAAAGATGTTAAAAGAACAAGGTTATAAAACTGCAATAGTTGGTAAATGGCATTTAGGATTGGGAAGTGGTGTTGTGGATTGGAATGAATGCGTAACACCAGGGCCAAATGAAGTGGGCTTTGACTATTCATATATTATGGCGGCCACTCAAGATAGAGTGCCAACTGTTTATATCGATAATGGGTATGTAGATGGCTTAGATAAGAATGATCCAATAAAGATTAGTTATACAAGTAATTTCGAAGGAGAGCCAACCGGAAAAGATAATCCAGAGTTGTTAACAATGAAGTGGCATCATGGGCATAATAATAGTATCGTCAATGGAATCCCTCGAATTGGTTATATGAAAGGTGGTGAAAATGCTAAATGGAGTGATGTAGATATGGCAGACCATTTTTTGACAAAAGCTCAGGCATACGTAAAAGAGCATGCTCAGAAAGAAAAGCCATTCTTCTTGTATTATGCACTACAACAACCGCATGTGCCACGTACGCCACATCCTCGTTTTGTAGGAACTTCTGGAATGGGACCAAGAGGAGATGTGATTGTTGAAGCTGATTATTGTATTGGTGAGTTTCTCAGAACATTAGAAGAAGAAGGTATAATGGAAAATACCTTAATTGTATTATCTAGTGATAATGGTCCGGTATTAAATGATGGCTATTATGATGATGCAGTTAAAAAATTAGGAAAACACAAACCTGCTGGAGTTTTAAGAGGAGGTAAATACAGCTTGTTTGAGGCCGGAACACGTGTGCCTTTTATTACTTATTGGAAAGGAGTTATTAAACCTCAGGTATCAGATGCATTGGTTTGTCAGATTGATTTATTTGCATCCATAGCAGCTCTAACAGGCAGTGCACATAAAGTCTCAGATAGTAAGAATCTGCTACCAACATTCATGGGTGAATCAGCAAGAGGTAGAGATGAGTTGATAATTGAGGCGTCTTCGCGTACAGCCTATAGAAAAGGTAATTGGGTTATGATACCGCCTTATGGAGGAGCTGCCGTTAATAAATATGTGAATATTGAATTAGGGAATGATACAATTTACCAATTATATGACCTGAATGAAGATATTGCTCAATCAAAAAATATTGCGTTATCTCATCCGGGAAAACTTAAAGAAATGAAATTAGGTTATAGAGCCATAAGAGGCATTGATTCAATAAAGAATTACGCGTTAAAGCTGAAATAGTGTGTTTTTTTGTATTGAAATAATTAGCAATTAGAGATGAGGTGTAGAAGCCTCACCTTATTTTTTAAAATCAATAG
>JAKSBD010000420.1 GCA_022361295.1 Bacteroidales bacterium | reverse complement strand
TTTAATTAAGGACGTAAAGGTACTAATTGTTTGGGTATTTTCAGTTTTCTATCTCATGTTGACTGCGACCGGTTACGTGTTCAAGGGGCTCACATCCCCATGTAGAACATCCCAACATCCTTCCATCATAAATCATAAATCCAATCACCTTCCATAAACGTTACGCTTTACGTTTTTGCAGTAGCGCGAAATGTATTTGAATGCATCATAATTGCCAAGTTTTCCGGCTTTATCCCAGTCATAACAAGCCTTTTGATGCAAACCCAGGTTATAATGGGCAATACCGCGGTTAAACCAGGCGTGTACATCTTTAATGTCTTTTTCAATGGCCCTGTCATAGTCCTGAATAGCCGGTAAATAGTCTTGATTTGTGAAGTAGATTGTGCCCCTTATGGAGTAGATACCGGGTAAGTCGGGATCGAGATAAATGGTTTTGTTAATGTCTTCCAGCGTTGCTTCTTCGTCAGATGAATGTTGCATGCGCAAGCGCGCTCTTTCGTAATAGGCTATGGCCAATAATGAATCAGATTCAATGGCCGAAGAGTGCCAGGCAAAAGCTGTTTTAACATCTTTATTCCGTTCAAAATCCAAAATAGCCAAATGGCTGATAGCGGGGGCGAAGTCAATTTTTTTATCCAGACATAAATTTAAATTGATGCGTGCCTCTTCCTCTTTATCCTGGCTTTCCTGAAAAAGGGCCTGAAAGTAATATTGAAGATAGCAGTCCGGATTTATGTTATAGCAGGTTTTCATATCTTCACGACTACCTACCATATTCTGGTAATGAAAACGCGCATAGCTTCTGAGGCAATAGGCCACATCGTCTTCAGGATGTTTCTTTATGTATTTACTAAGGTTTTTGGCTGCCTCAATATATTGAAGGCTAATAATATTAAGAATTGATTGACTCAGGTACGGACTTAGTGTTTCGCGTTTATTCTGATAATGATTGATTTCTCTTACAGGGACATTGATATTGACCCAGTTTGTATCGTTAAGTAAATAAGTATTGTAAAGCACTTTGTGCATACCGTTTCGCGATACATTGATTATGCCGCACAACTGCCCGCTTCTGCTAATAGCCGGTGCCCCTGCTGAATTAATAAAATAGGAACCGTCAATCAAACCTGTTCGCGATAAATAGGGGAAGTAACTTAAATCTTTAACAGGACCAAGCGTCATACCATCGTCCGATTCCATGGGATGGGTAAAAAACAGCAGTTCTTCGTTTTGTTTAAATGATTGCTTGGCCGGTAATAAAAAGCTGAAGGTCTTTTGCCGGTTCTGTTCAACTTTAATTAATACCAGGTTACTTTGTGGATGAATAGAGATAATGCGTTCAATCTCAAAGGTCTTTCCATTGCGGGTAGTGATAACAGCCGAGTCGGCTTTTTCAAAAATATTACCCATGGTAATAGCCAGTCCGTCACTGCTCAGAAAAAAACCTGAGGCTCTGCCGGTTAGCAGATTGGCGCTGTTGTATGTGCGGGTTTCAAACACAGCTTTTTCAGTTGAATTGATTATTTCAACAATGGATTGTCCATAAGCGATAAAGGGCAATACCACTAAAAAAACTGTTAATTTGAGTTTGGCAAATGTCATTTGGTTCAAGTTACACTGCTCAAAAGTAACAAAATTGGGAGGCAATAGTTGTGTATAGCCGCTTAGTAATGGATTAATGGGCTATTTAAGTTGACGAATTGTTAAAATGAGGTGACTGAATATGTTACTTGTTCGGATTTCTTCCGACTCACCTTCGGGACAACTTCGACCCCGCTTCGGTAATTGTTCGGCAGTTCTTCGGCAATTGTTCGGCTGCCCGCGTAGCCGAACAATCGCCGAACAATTACCGAAGAAATACCAATGAGGTACCGATTTTGACTCGAAAGAGGGTCATAAAATTGTCAAATGAGCCCCAAAAACGCTCTTTTATGTGCATTTTTTAGCGTTTTTAAGCCAAAAGCCCATTTTTTCTAACGTTTATTGGGTTAGATATTTAACTTAATTCAAATCGATGTTCATCTATTGGCCAGATATTGAGGTGTATAAGATTTTCTCAAATCACAATGCATGCATTGTCATTGACCATGGCCGTTTAGGATTGTATGTTTGAAGCAAGTTTAAACGCAAAACCATTTACCATGATGAAAAAAAGTAAATCAGTTCTCAGTTCCAGCATTGGGGTTCCCGGTGCCAATTATCTGTCACGACTTTTGGCTACTCACCTCTCATCGCTCACTTCTCATCGCTCCTCTCTCTTTCTGGTGTGCCCAAAGGCCATTTCGCAACCAGGGCGGTCAACATTTTTCGAAACTGTGCAATACTTCACTATTTGCTTTGTGCCCAATTGCTAAAAATTATCGTAATTTTGATGATTCAGCTGTTAACCATTGAGGAAAACAATTGTTAGATAGTTTGAAACCACCTTTTTACTGCTCCCCGTGAGTTGAAGTAAGAAGAACCAAAAACCATAAAACATTAACCATTTTTCAATTTGATTAAGTAATCATCAGCCCTGACGGGTTTTCTGATTGCTTGATTGTCAGATGACAGGGTTTGATAAAGTACTATAATTTGAGTTATTCAAACTGCTTGCTTTCCGTAGTTACGGATTGAATTCTGACTAAACTAACAAACGAATGAATAATATGACGCAAACTGAATTGTTGTATCAAGTCATTAAGGAGCGGGTACTGTTGCTTGATGGAGCTATGGGGAGTTTAATCCAAACCTATAAACTGGAAGAAGAAGATTACAGGGGCGAGCGTTTTAAGGATTATCACATGCCCATAAAAGGCAATAATGATATTCTATCAATAACGCAACCGCATGTTATTAAAGAAATTCATGGTAAGTACCTTGAGGCGGGCTCTGACATTATTGAAACCAATACCTTTAATGCGACTTCTATTTCGCAGGCCGACTATGATATGCAGGCCGCTGTCTGGGATATCAACTTTCAGTCGGCCAAAATAGCCAGGGAGATAGCAGACGAGTACACTGCCAAAACACCTCATAAACCACGTTTTGTTTGCGGATCAATTGGGCCCTTAAATAAAGCCCTGTCTTTATCGCCCGATGTTAATAACCCCGGATATCGTGCAGCAACTTTTGATGAGGTAAAAGAGGCTTATAAAGAACAAGTCACTGCTTTGATAAAAGGAGGTGCCGATTTGCTGATGATCGAAACGGTGTTTGATACATTAAATGCCAAAGCTGCCTTAATGGCCATTGATGAGGTATACGTGCAACTTGAAACCAAGCTTCCGGTGATGGTGTCGGGAACCATTACCGATGCCAGTGGACGTACCTTATCCGGTCAAACATTACAGGCGTTTATTGATTCCATTTCTCATATGGATATTCTTAGTATCGGTCTTAACTGTTCGCTGGGAGCAAAGGAACTGGAACCATATGTAACTGAGTTATCTAAAAATGCACCGTTCTATATCAGTACTCACCCTAATGCCGGTTTGCCTAACCAGTTTGGCGAGTATGACCAAACGCCCGACGAAATGTCTAAGTTGGTTGGAGAGTGGATGGCCGATGGTAAAGTAAATATTATTGGGGGCTGCTGCGGAACCACACCAGAGCATATTGCAGCGATGGCTAAGGTGGCAGAAAGCTACACCGGCCACATCAAAACACAAGCTCCGGAGATAACCCATTTAAGTGGCCTGGAATCATTGCAGATGCGTAAAGATGCCAACTTTGTAAATATTGGTGAGCGCTGTAATGTGGCCGGTTCACGCAAGTTTTTGCGATTAATCAAGGAAAAGAAATACGAAGAAGCTGTCGATATAGCCCGTCATCAGGTTGAGAATGGAGCGCAAATAGTGGATGTTA
>JAKSBD010000399.1 GCA_022361295.1 Bacteroidales bacterium | reverse complement strand
GAAAATGTCAACAATTGTTCCTTCGTGAATTGAATCAACTGTGAAGATTCCTTCGAATACATCCCATGGATTCTCTTCAAGTTGCTTGTGACCTAGGCTTAAACGACGGTTTTCTTTGTCGATTTCAAGAACCACAACTTCGATTGAATCACCGATAGCAGTAAATTCTGCTGGGTGCTTAATCTTCTTAGTCCACGAAAGGTCAGAAATGTGAATTAATCCGTCAATTCCTTCCTCGATTTCTACAAATACGCCGAAGTTAGTGAAGTTACGAACAGTAGCAGAATGCTTGCTGCCAACTGCATATTTCTCTTCAATTTTCTCCCATGGATCAGCTTTAAGCTGCTTGATACCAAGTGACATCTTACGCTCGTCGCGATCCAGAGTCAATACCATAGCTTCTACTTCATCACCCACTTTTAAGAAGTCCTGTGCACTTCTTAAGTGCTGTGACCATGACATTTCTGATACGTGGATAAGACCTTCTACACCAGCTGCGATTTCAACAAACGCACCATAGTCAGCCATTACAACCACTTTACCTTTAACAATGTCACCAACTTTCATTTCTGCATCCAATGAATCCCAAGGATGAGCAGTCAATTGCTTCAATCCAAGAGCAATACGCTTCTTCTCATCATCAAAATCAAGGATTACAACGTTCAATTTCTGATCTAACTGAACAATCTCTTCAGGATGATTTACGCGACCCCAAGAAAGGTCAGTAATGTGAATCAATCCGTCTACGCCACCAAGGTCGATGAATACACCGTAAGATGTGATGTTCTTAACAGTTCCTTCAAGAACCTGACCTTTTTCAAGCTTAGAAATAATATCTTTCTTCTGCTGCTCAAGCTCAGCCTCAATAAGCGCTTTGTGAGATACAACAACATTTTTGAACTCAGGATTAATTTTAACCACTTTGAATTCCATTGTTTTACCCACATACATATCATAGTCGCGGATTGGCTTAACATCAATTTGAGAACCTGGTAAGAAAGCTTCAATACCAAATACGTCAACGATCATACCACCTTTTGTACGACACTTGATGTAACCTTTGATAACCTCGTCGTTATCCAACGCTTCATTTACTCTGTCCCATGAACGTAAAGCACGTGCTTTTTTGTGTGAAAGAACAAGCTGTCCTTTTTTGTCTTCCTGACTTTCAACGTAAACTTCTACTTTATCGCCTACAGCTAACTCAGGATTGTAACGAAATTCGTTACGACTAACAATACCATCTGACTTGAAGCCAATGTTAATTACCACCTCACGCTTAGTAAGAGTAATAACCTCACCTTCAATCACTTCTTTTTCAGAAATTGTAGATAATGTCTTATCATACATTTCTGCTAATTCTTCTTTTGAAGCACCGCCGCCAACAACGTCACCTGCTTCATAGCTATCCCAATCAAAATCCTCCATTGGTACGTTAGCTACCGTTTCCTGTACTTCAGGAGCTTTTTCCTGCTCCTCAGCATTTACTTTTTCTTCTGCCATTTTTGTTTAAATCTTTAATAACTAGTAGTTAGACATTATATTGAAAAAATCGCTGCAAAAGTAGAAACTTTTTTCCACGTAAAAAAGCTTCAGAACAAATAAACAGCAACACATAAAAATAAGGCGGATAAATGCTAACGTCAAGACCGGATATTTAACATTTATTAAGTCACAAATAATAGCCCATATCACAGCACAAACATTAAAACTTTATATTATACAACACTTATTTAATAGGTGATAACTATCAATAAAAATTATATTTTTGGCTTTTGTAATAAATGAATTATAATAGTACTTTCATTGATGAATAAACTTAGCTTAAACATCTAAGATAAAACTTAAGACATATGAAAATTTCAATTGTTGGAACTGGTTATGTAGGATTAGTAACCGGCACATGTTTTGCCGATACCGGTATTAATGTAACATGTGTTGATATCGATAAAGATAAAATCGACAATCTGAAGAAAGGTATCATTCCAATTTACGAACCGGGTCTTGACCAGATGGTTCTTAAAAATGTTGAAAAAGAAAGATTACACTTCACTACCAGTCTGAAAGAAAGCCTTGAACACTCTGAAGCTATTTTCATTGCTGTTGGTACACCTCCGGGTGAAGATGGCAGTGCAGATTTAAGCCACGTTTTAGAAGTTGCCCGCCAGATTGGTAAACACATGAATAATTATTTAGTAGTGGTAACAAAAAGTACTGTTCCTATTGCTACTGCTAAAAAGGTTAAAGCTGCCATTCAGGATGAATTAGAAAAAAGAGGTCTTGAATTAGAGTTTGACGTGGCATCCAATCCTGAATTTCTTAAGGAAGGTAATGCCATTGAAGATTTTTTAAAGCCTGACAGAATTGTTGTTGGAATTGAATCTGAACGTGCTGAAAAGCTTATGAACAGGCTATATAAGCCATTTGTTTTGAATGGTCACCCAATTTTGTTTATGGACATCCCCTCAGCAGAGATGACCAAATATGCTGCCAATGCTATGCTGGCAACAAAAATTAGTTTTATTAATGACATTGCTAATCTGTGCGAAATTGTTGGTGCCGATGTAAACAATGTACGACGTGGTATTGGTTCAGACTCCCGAATTGGCAATAAGTTTATATATGCCGGAGCCGGTTATGGTGGATCATGTTTCCCAAAGGATGTTAAGGCAATTATTAAAACTGCACAGCTTAACAACTACAACCTGCGCATATTAGAAGCTGTTGAACACGTTAACGACGATCAGAAAAAAGTAATTATAAGCAAAATAAAAGCACATTTCCCTGATATTAAAGGCAAAACATTTGCTATGTGGGGACTTTCCTTTAAACCACATACTGATGATATGCGCGAAGCTCCATCAGTGGTTATAGCCAAAGCTCTTGTTGAGTTGGGCGCTAAAGTAAAAGCATATGACCCTGTAGCAATGGATGAAGCTAAACATATTCTTGGAGATACCATTTCTTATGGCGAAGACCAGTATGATGTTTTAATTGATGCAGATGCTTTAATCCTTATTACAGAATGGCCGGAGTTTAGAGTGCCCAACTACAAAGTAATGGATAAGCTACTTAAGCAAAAAGTAGTTTTTGATGGCCGTAATATATATGAACCAGCAGAAATGAAAGAGTTTGGTTATACTTATTACAGTATTGGCCGACCTGCAATTTGCGAATAACGGTATTGACATAAAAAGCCTGGAAGCCTATTATACACTTTCAGGCTTTATCGTGTTTAAACAAAGCATAAGTCCATAATCACACATAATGAAGAACAGAGTATTAGTAACAGGAGGTGCCGGCTTTATAGGTTCACACCTATGCGAAAGGTTGTTAAATGAAGGTAATGAAGTTATTTGCATGGATAACTATTTTACCGGTTCAAAAGAGAATGTTGTTCACTTAATGGATAATCCATTCTTTGAACTGATACGCCATGATGTAACCCATCCCTATTTTGTTGAAGTTGATCAGATATACAACCTGGCCTGTCCCGCTTCACCCGTACATTATCAGTACAACTCCATTAAAACCATTAAAACATCGGTAATGGGTGCTATCAATATGCTTGGCCTGGCTAAACGAATCAAAGCACGCATCTTACAAGCTTCAACAAGTGAAGTATATGGCGACCCGTTGGTACATCCTCAGACAGAGGACTACTGGGGCAATGTAAACCCGATTGGTATTCGATCCTGTTATGATGAAGGAAAACGATGTGCCGAAAGTTTGTTTGTCAATTATCATCAACAAAACAATGTGGATATTCGTATTATACGAATCTTCAATACCTATGGACCTCGAATGAACCCCAATGACGGGCGTGTGGTATCCAACTTTATCGTACAGGCGTTAAAAGGGGAAGACATCACTATTTTTGGAGATGGCAAACAAACAAGAAGCTTTCAGTTTGTAGACGATTTGGTGGAAGGAATGATTCGAATGATGAACAACGACGATTTTACAGGCCCCGTGAACGTCGGAAACCCTAATGAATTCACCATGTTGGAGTTAGCACAAAATGTCATTGATCTCACCAACTCAAAATCAAAATTAGTCTACCTGCCATTACCGGCCGATGATCCATTGCAAAGACAACCAGATATTACATTGGCTAAAGAAAAGCTGAACAACTGGCAGCCTCAGGTGCAATTAAAAGAAGGATTAAAACATACAATAGCATATTTCGACGAATTACTAAAAAAAGGGTATGAATAGCAATGAAGATGTTTAATGTTGTAGGGAAAATTCGAGAGTGGCGTATTGAGTATTAGTGGCAAGGCCAATTTTTAATATGCGTAACTTGTCCCGGTTTCTAACGGGAGCCTAAGCTACGGAATAAAAAATTAGCAGAAGCCAATGGGATCAAGGTGTTACTCGCAGGTTTTTAATATAACTTTAAACAACTTCAATTATTCAAATCCAATAAAAGATGATTATGACGAAAAGAAAAGGCATTATATTGGCAGGCGGATCTGGCACTCGTCTCTATCCTATAACGAAAAGCATTTCCAAGCAAATCATACCGGTTTATAATAAACCCATGATTTACTATCCCCTTTCGGTATTAATGCTGGCAGGCATACGTGAGATACTAATTATCAGCACGCCACATGACCTGCCATTATACAAAGAATTGTTTGGTGATGGTTCAGATCTTGGCCTATCTGTTTCTTATGCAGAACAACCTTCACCTGATGGATTGGCGCAGGCTTTTATTATCGGCGAAGAGTTTATTGGTGATGATGATGTGGCCCTGGTATTAGGCGACAATATTTTTTATGCCTTTGATTTTACCAGCACGCTTACCGAGGCATCTGAAACCAAAGATGGAGCAGTTGTGTTTGGCTATTATGTAACTGATCCGGAAAGATATGGTGTTGCTGAGTTTGATAAGGAAGGTAAAGTGCTTTCACTTGAAGAAAAACCTGAGCAACCCAAAAGTCACTATGCTGTAACCGGTTTGTATTTTTACAGTAACGATGTGGTTAAGAAGGCCAAATCCTTAAAACCCTCAAAACGAGGCGAACTGGAAATTACTGACCTCAATGTTCTTTACCTTAACGAGCAACGGCTAAAAATGTCTATTCTTGGACGAGGAGCCGCCTGGCTGGACACCGGTACACATGACAGCCTGCTGCAGGCATCCAACTTCATCGCTACTATTGAAAACAGACAGGGTCTTAAGGTGGCCTGTATCGAAGAAATTGCCTACACAAAAGGCTTTATTAACAAAACACAATTACTCAAACTGGCCGAACCATTAAGAAAGAATGAATATGGGCAGTATTTGTTAAGAATCGCTGAAGAAAAATGATAATTAAGCAACATTAACACAGCTTTAGTTTTAATTTGTAAATTCATTGATAGATACACTTATTATCTTTCTATATTTGCACTCACACAGTTTATTCCGTGAATCAACCCAATAACAAATTGTTATTTATATGGAAATTATAAAAACAGACATACCAAACTTATTAATCATTAAACCTGAGGTTTATAGCGATCCAAGAGGCTTCTTTTTAGAATCATATGCCGAAAGCAGGTACAAAGAAGCAGGCATCAGCTCTAATTTCCTTCAGGATAACATATCCAAGTCTGCATATGGTGTTATACGTGGCTTACACTACCAGTTGGCCCCCTATTCACAATCAAAGCTAATACATGTACTTGAAGGCAGGGTATTGGATGTAGCCGTCGATTTGCGCAAAAACTCACCTACTTTCGGACAGCATTTTGCAGTTGAATTATCAGCAGAAAACAAGCTTCAGTTTTTTATCCCCCAAGGCTTTGCTCATGGCTTTTCTGTATTAAGCGAAACTGCAATTGTTACTTATAAATGTGATAATTATTACAGTCAGGAAGCTGAGCGAGGAATTGCCTATAACGATGCCAAACTAAATATAGACTGGAAAATACCCGTTGACAAAGCAATCATTTCGTCAAAGGATAGCATTCTTCCTTCATTTAAAGAAGCAGAACACAATTTTGTATACGGCATATAATGAAACAAGTATTAGTTATCGGTTCTGAAGGACAGTTAGGCGCTGAGATTAAAGTCAAGTGTAAAAAACTTACCGACCTTCAAGTTACATTTACATCACTTGAAACACTTGATGTAACCAACATCGAACAATTAACAGCAACAATTAAGGCTAAACAATACAGCTACATTGTTAACTGTACAGCCTATACAGCCGTTGATAAAGCAGAGAGCGAAAAGGATCTGGCAAACAAGATAAATGCACTGGCCGTTGAGAAAATTGGCGAAACAGCTAACAACATCGGGGCTAAAGTAATTCATGTATCAACTGATTACGTTTTTGATGGTAAAAACCATTTCCCATACAAAGAAGATGCAACTACCTGCCCTCAATCAGTATATGGTGAAACAAAACTGACCGGAGAAAGGCAATTACTCGCTGCGAATCCTGAATCTCTTGTTATCAGAACATCATGGCTTTATTCTGCCCACGGAAATAATTTTGTCAAAACCATGATCCGACTGGGGCAAGAACGCGAAGAATTAGGAGTAATTTTTGATCAGGTTGGCACACCAACTTATGCAGGAGACTTGGCTGATACCATTTTACACATTATTGAATCTGACAACAATCAATCGATATCATTTGCTCCAGGCATATACCATTACAGCAACGAAGGTGTTGCCAGTTGGTATGATTTTACACTTGCTATTCTGGAAAAAATGAACATATCTTGCAAGGTAAAACCGATAGAAACAAAGGATTATCCAACCCCAGCTCCAAGGCCTCATTACAGCGTTCTCAATAAGGTTAAAATTAAGGCTGTTTACAATATTGAGATACCATATTGGAGAGACAGTTTGGATGTTTGCTTGTCTAAAATGAAATAAATCAGATTATCTAACACACCACAAATATTACAGAAAATGCAAAATCAGGATGTACTAAATGCCGTTGTTAAAAAAGCCCAGGAGTGGCTTAACGGCAACTATGATGCTGAAACAAAAGCTGCCATCAAAACAATGATGGATAAAGAAGATAAAACAGAATTAATCGACTCTTTTTATAAAGATTTAGAATTTGGTACCGGTGGGCTACGAGGAATTATGGGGGCCGGTTCTAACCGAATGAACATTTACACGGTTGGAGCAGCCACTCAGGGCTTAGCTAACTACTTACTGAAAAACTTCAGTGATGTGGAGCAAATTGGTGTTGTAATTGGTCACGATTGCCGTAACAACAGCCGCTTGTTCTCTGAGGTTGTCGCTGATATTTTCAGTGCAAACGGTATTAAAGCTTACATGTTTGAAGACTTACGTCCAACCCCTGAGATCTCATATGCCATCCGTCAGTTAGGTTGCCAAAGTGGTGTTATTATAACGGCCTCACACAACCCTAAAGCTTACAATGGTTATAAAGCATACTGGAATGATGGTGCCCAGTTAACAGCCCCACACGATACTAATGTGATTGATGAAGTTAATAACATTGCTTCAATTGATGATATTAAGTTTGAAGGTAACAAGGAACTAATTGAGGTTCTTGGCGAAGAAATGGATAACCAATACCTGGAACAGGTAAAAAGCCTTGTTTTGGATCAGGAGGTAATTGATCGCAATAAAGACCTTAAAATTGTCTATTCTCCAATCCATGGTACTGGCGTTACGATGATTCCGGCTGCATTGCGTAAGTGTGGCTTCGAGAATGTAATTAACGTTCCTGAACAGGATGTAGTAAGTGGTGAATTCCCTACTGTGGTATCTCCAAACCCTGAAGAGCCTGCGGCACTGGAAATGGCTTTAAACAAAGCTGAAGAAACTAATGCCGATATTGTAATGGCCTCTGATCCTGACAGTGATCGCCTGGGTATTGCTGTTCGCAATGAAAAAGGTGAATTTGTTTTGGTTAATGGTAACCAAACGGCTACACTTTTAACATGGTACATGCTTAAAAAGTGGAAAGAGTCGGGCAAACTAACCGGCAAAGAATACATTGTTAAAACAATTGTTACTTCAGAGTTAATAAAAGAGATAGCTGTTAAAAACGAGGTTGAATACTTTGATGTGTACACAGGTTTTAAGTGGATAGCCAAAGTTATTCGCGAGTTGGAAGGCCAAAAGAAATACATCTGTGGTGGTGAAGAATCATACGGATTCTTACCTGGTGATTATGTGCGCGACAAGGATGCTGTTGCTGCTATTACTATTACAGCTGAGATTGCAGCCTGGGCCAAAGACAATGGAAAATCACTATTTGATGTTCTTCAGGACATTTACATGGAATATGGCTTCTCAAAAGAGAAAATGATATACATTGTTCGTGAAGGTAAGTCAGGTGCTGATGAGATTAAACAGCTAATGACTAACTTCCGCTCTACACCGCCGCAAACATTAGCCGGTGATAAAGTAAGCATTATCAAAGACTACTCTAAACTTGATGCGTTTCATGTGTTGGAGAATAAGCATGAAGCCATTGATTTACCTGGCGAATCAAATGTATTGCAATTCTTTACTGAGAATGGATACAAAGTTTCAGTTCGCCCATCAGGTACTGAGCCAAAGATTAAGTTCTACATGGAAGTAAAAGTTCCTATGAACAGTAAGGAAGAATTCTACCCGGCTAATGAAAAGGCTGATGCCATCATTGATAACATTGCTAAAGATCTGGGTATTTAATTCCAATCTTGTATAAGAAACCATTAAGACCTTAAGGACAGCCTTAAGGTCTTTTTATTTGAAGTTGTTTAATATTGTAGGGATTTCGAGAGTAACGTATTGATTTTCAATATAACTTTAAACAACTTCTATCTACTCCTCAAAGAATTCATCTTTAAAATTAACCAGGTACACCCGATCAGTAGCACGTGTTATAGCTGTGTACAACCACCTGAAGTAACCTGTTCACATTTGCTCCTCCGGAATATAGCCCTGATCAATAAATACAGCCTTCCATTGTCCACCTTGCGATTTATGACACGTCATGGCATAGGCATACTTCACCTGTAAAGCATTGTAGTAGGGATTTTCTTTTACCTTTTCGTACTTTTTTCGTTGAGATTTCTCCTCTTCATAATCTTCCATCACATTACGAAAAAATGCTTCCTGCTCTTCCTTTGAGAAGCCAGCTGTATCTGTATGCAACGCATCCATAATGATCTTCACATCAATCTCGAGGTGCTCATAATCCGTCAGGCGGAGGCTTACATTTGCAAAACGCCGGTCATACAATTCTTCATATCCGTTAATTCGAACTACCTCAGCAATATCGCCATTGGCAATAAAATCAGCTTCTTGACTGTCCTTCAACCAATGGTAATTATTCTTCATTATCAACAGGTGATCAGTAACAGTCAGCTCCTCTTCACGGTATAAGATACTTCCTCTAATACCCTTATTAAACAGGTTCGCCCTTTTATTTGAGCGACAAACCACGAGCGTTTCATCCAATCCGAAGTTTTCCTGGCACCAGTTAAGTTCATCAATCAGCTCCTCTCCTGTTATGCGTTTAAAATCAGGAT
>JAKSBD010000319.1 GCA_022361295.1 Bacteroidales bacterium | reverse complement strand
GACTTATTATCAATGCTAAAAGATCCGCGCAAAATTGGTCAGGTTGACTTTGAACCCGGCTCAACCATATTGTGGAAGTACAGTTACTCAGATTTGAATTGGAAACCGAACAAGGTAGAAGGTGTGGACTATTCTTGTATGTTCTTCGGACTGGCAGCTTTACCTCAATTTCTGGGTACAGAATTTTTCAACCAATACAATGATTTTTTTTCCGAACAACCAAGCGCTATCCGTGACCGCAGTATGGAGAATGAAGTAGTGATGAGTCCTAATCCATCTGCTAATCAGGTGAGTTTGCGAGGTGTACACATCGGTCAGGGCTATGATTCGTTAAAAGTGTACAGTATGAATGGTGAGTTGGTGAAGGAAGTCAAAGTATGTACTACTCATAATTCGAAAGTTGATTTCCAGGTGGGTGACCTGGAAGATGGTAACTACTTAGTGTGTTTATACAGTGATTACTCATTTATTACTAAGAAGCTGGTTAAAAATTAAATGCATTCAGAATATATGTCTCCTAATAGAGACGAATAAAGGGAAAGCATAAACTGAAAGAGACGAAATGAATACCTTAAATAAAATACTATTGGCTTTTGGCTTGATTGCTTCAGTTGTTTCATGTAAACACTCAGCCAATACAATTAATCATAAGAATGATCAACTATCATACCGGGTAGATAGTTTACTTAACCTGATGACACTGGATGAGAAAATTGGACAAACAGTTTTGTTCACAAGTCGGTGGGATGTGACGGGTCCTGTTTTACGTGAAGGTGAAGAAGATGCTATAAAGTCAGGTAAATGTGGTAATATATTTAATGCACACACTGTTGAGTACACCCGTCAGTTACAAGAATTGGCTGTTAATGAAACACGTTTGGGCATACCCTTATTATTTGGTTATGATGTTATCCATGGTCATCAAACATTAACTCCAATCTCATTGGGCGAATCGGCCAGTTGGGATTTAAAACTCATTGAGAAAAGTGCCCGCATGGCAGCACGGGAAGCAGCAGCTTCAGGATTACACTGGACCTTTGCACCCATGTGTGATATTGGACGCGACCCACGTTGGGGGCGTGTTTCAGAAGGTGCTGGTGAAGATACTTTTCTGGGAGAGCAAATTGCAGCTGCCAGGGTTCGGGGATTTCAGGGTAACGATCTTAGCCAGGTCAATACTGTATTGGCTTGTGTTAAACATATGGCAGCATATGGTGCAGCTTTAGCCGGACGCGATTATAACAGTGTGGATATGTCAGACAGGGTACTACGCGAAACCTATTTGCCTCCATATAAAGCTGCGGTTGATGCAGGTGCACGGACCGTTATGACCTCCTTCAATGATTTAGACGGAGTACCAGCTTCTGCAAATAGTTACCTGTTAAAGGATATTCTCAGGGAAGAATGGGGTTTTAATGGTATGGTTGTAACCGACTATACGGCTATCAATGAACTGATACCTCATGGTGTTGCTAAAGACGAATACGAGGCTGGTATTTTAGCCATGAATGCTGGTGTTGATATGGATATGGAAGGTGGTGTTTTTATGGATCACCTGAAAGAAGCCATCGAAAATGGAGATGTCAGTGAAGATGAATTAAATAATGCTGTACGAAATGTGTTGCGGTTAAAGTTTGAATTGGGCATCATGGATGATCCGTTTAAGTACTGTAATGAAGAACTGGAGCAAGAAGAGGTTTTGTCGGTTAAGAATCGTGAGATTGCATACGAGGTGGCCGTTGCATCTTGTGTATTGCTTAAAAATGAATCAGGTGCTCTTCCTTTGGATAAAGACGAAAAAGTGGCTGTGATTGGACCATTGGCTAATTCGAAACGCGATCTGCTGGGCTCATGGAAGGCTGCAGGTAAACCTCAGGCTGTTAAAGCGACAATACTGGAGGCCATAACAGCAAATGCGGCAAAAGGGAAAGTACATTTTATTAAAGGATGCGATGTTAATTCCGATGATCGTTCAGGTTTCAGCAAAGCTATTCAGGCAGCTAAAAATGCCGATAAGGTAGTGATGGTAATGGGCGAGAAATGGAACATGTCGGGTGAAGCAGCTTGCCGTACTAATCTTGATTTACCCGGTGTGCAGACAGATTTGATTCAGCAAATAACACAGTTAAACAAGCCTGTTATCCTGGTTTACATGACCGGTCGCTCAATGACCATTGAGAATGAAGTGAAGGCTGTTGATGCGGTTATGAATGTGTGGTATCCTGGCACAGAGGGAGGCAAGGCTGTTGCCGATTTACTATATGCCAAACAAATACCCTCTGGTAAATTAACTATGACAATGCCTCGTAATGTAGGTCAGATCCCGATTTATTATAACCACAAGACTACCGGTCGCCCGTTTAACCCAGAGAAGCCAAAGGATACTTATAAATCACGTTATCTGGATGTGGCGAATACTCCATTGTTTCCATTTGGTTATGGCTTAAGCTATACCTCTTTTGTCTATTCAAATTTACAACTGGATAAGAATACCATGAGTCACGGGGAAGAGCTTAACATTACGGTTGAAATAACAAACACAGGAGATTATGATGGCAGTGAGGTGGTTCAATTGTATATACAGGATCATGTGGCATCTGTAACACGGCCAGTGAAAGAACTTAAAGCATTTGAGAAAGTATTCATCAGGAAGGGAGAAACCAAAACAATGCATTTTACCATTACAGAAGATATGTTGGCCTTTTATCGAAAAGATATGTCTTTTGGAACAGAGCCTGGCACTTTTACTGTATTTGTCGGTACTAATTCTGACACATTAAATCAAATAGAATTTACATTATTAAATCAATAACCATTTAAAGCCGGAAAAATGTTATTTACAAATCGAATGAATCCAATTATACTTCTTGTTTTTGTGGTTATCTCATTCGCCTGTTCAGCAACAAAACCTGTTAAAAAACAGCCGAATATTATCTTAATAACCTCAGATGATCATGCCATACAGGCCATTAGTGCTTACGGTCATGGTATCTCCAAATTGGCACCAACTCCCAATATTGATCGAATAGCTGCAAATGGTGCCGTATTTAATAAAGCATATTGTACCAACTCTTTATGCGGGCCAAGTCGTGCTACCATATTAACAGGGAAGTTTAGCCACATAAATGGTTTTACACGCAACCGAGATAAGTTTGATCAGAACCAGCCTACTTTACCCAAGTATTTGCAAGCTGCCGGTTACCAAACCGCCATTGTTGGTAAATGGCATTTAAAAGGAGTGCCAACACAGGGCTTTGATTATTGGGAAGTGTTAAATGATCAGGGAGAATATTATAATCCTGATTTTATTACCGGTAAAGATACCGTTATGAATCATGGCTATGCTACCGACCTAATCATGGATAAATCCTTAAAATGGCTAAAAGAGGGACGGGATGAGAATAAACCATTTATGCTAATGGTTCAGAATAAAGCTCCACACCGTAATTGGTGGCCGGCAGAACGACATTATAACCTCTATGATTCTGTATCATTTCCAGTACCTGATACTTACTTTGATGATTACAAGGGTAGACAAGCATCGTCAAAGCAAAAAATGAATATCTATCGTGACATGTATGAAGGACATGATTTAAAAATGACAGTAGAGGCTGGTGTTGACAGCTTTCGTTACGATCCGTGGCCGCACTTGTTTAACAGGGCAACAGATGAGCAAAAGGAGACCTTCTGGAATGCTTACAGGCCAATTAATGAGGCATTTCATAAGATGGAACTAATTGACAAAGAACTGGCATTATGGAAGTACCAGCGATAT
>JAKSBD010000230.1 GCA_022361295.1 Bacteroidales bacterium | reverse complement strand
GCTGATTATATCATATGTGTACCCTCTGACATGACAAAGACATATGTGGGGATGTGAGATTTTGGATTGATGATTTATCATGGATGATTTATGATGTGGGGATGTGAGATTTTGGATCGATGATTTATGATGGATGATTTATGATGTGGGGATGTGAGATTTTGGATCGATTAATAAAGTAAAGTTGAATTGCTAAGCTGTAAATAAAATCTTCCCCCGGGGGAAGTACCGAAGGGGAAGGGGGATTTTAGGAAGGATGATTTATGATGGATGATTTAATTAATCTCTAATCACTCATCATTAAACTTTAACCTCTAATCATTCATCACTGTTAAACGCATACATCGCCATTAGTTATGTTATATAATCGGGTTCGATTTAGCAGAATACCCTTATTTTCTATTGTTGTCAGTAACTTTGTTAGTAATTTTATTGATTGGAATTCAAGCCAAAAGCTACTTGTGTAGGGCTTTTTTTGTAAACAATATACTATTTCATCAATTCCTTAGTATATTCGGATAAAATTTAATACCAATGCATTTTAATATTTAAATGGTATAAGTTGATGTCAGATATCACAATAATAGAAGCTTTAAATAAGAGACTGCCCCGGCCGTTAAAGCAGCTTAAAAAAATAAGCTGGATTACCAAAGGGTATGTTTTAAACGACAACAATAAAGTAACTCATTTAAGTATACTCAAATGCCGTTTGAATGGCACAATTCCCCAAGAGTTGTTTCAATTAAAAGAACTGCAATATCTTGATATCAGAGAAAATGGTCTTAAAGAGATTCCCCAGGAAATAGAGCTTCTGACATCGCTCAAATATATTGACATACGAAACAATCAATTAAGCGATTTACCCGCCTCTATCGGGCAGTTAACTCAATTGCAACGCTTTTATCTGGGGCAGAATAATTACTCATCCGTTCCGAAGGCTGTCGGGCATTTGAATGCATTGGATTTAATTGACTTCAGTGATAACCAAATACGCAGCGGATGTGAATATCTGCTGGATGCTCCTTGCTTGAGAAACATATACCTTAATAATAACGAAATAACAAGCTTCCCTTTCAGTCAGGTAAAAGCTAATCAGCTGGAGGAATTGGTATTAATTGATAATCCTTTAGACGAATATACTGGTACAACACGGGATAAGATTAATAGATTGGTGTTGTAAATACATTTCGGGTATAAGGTTAAAGGTTCTGGGGTAAGCTGAAATTATTAAGAATACTTAATTCTTAATAATTCCGAGGTTAAAGGTTTAGATGCACTTCGCGTGGTATAGTTAGCCCACGCGAAAGGATTCGCGCGGTAGCGGGGGTTCTGGAGTAAGCTGAAATTATTGGGAATACT
>JAKSBD010000209.1 GCA_022361295.1 Bacteroidales bacterium | reverse complement strand
TTTTTATTTTTTTTAATGATTGGTGTATTGTACAGTGTTCACATGTTATGTGTATAACTCTTCATATAGTTCTCTAATACTGTCGTTCTTTCGTAAGATGTCAATGGCCATATCAGCATGTCCGATTGCATAGCCGTTACCAATCAACATATCCACATCTTTACCTACACCTTCAGCACCCAACGCTGCTTTTGTAAATGAAGTTGCCATGCTAAAGAAATAGACAGTACCACGGTCCTTACACATCAGGATGGTTCCCATTTCAGTGTTTGGAATATTGACGTTGTTAATTACCACATCAGCCAGTTGACCTTTTGTTAAGTCATTAATGGTATCATAGCACTGAAGAGCATCTGTTGCATTCAGTTTAATAGCTTCATGACAAACACCTACTTGTTTCAGGCGCTCTATATTCTCATCACTGTAATCAGCTCCAATCACCATACCGTCTTCGCCAACCATAGCTTTAGCAACAGCGCAACACAGAATGCCTGATTTTCCACCTGCACCAAGTACCACTACAGTATCTCCTTTTTTAACTAATCGTTCAGTTTGTGCAGGAGCGCCGCATACATCCAATACGGCCAAAGAAAGTGTTTCGGATAAGTCGCTTGGCAGCTTGGCATAAATGCCACTTTCAAATAAAATGGCTTTGCCTTTAATTTTAACCTGGTCTATCTCCGGTTTGATATCTATTATTTCTTCTATATGAAGCGGGGTTAAAGAAAGTGATACCAATGTAGCAATGCGATCGCCTTCTTCAAGATCAACTTTACCTTTTAGGGAATCACCAATCTTTTCAATGGAGCCAATCAACATACCACCTGAGCCCGTCACAGGGTTTTTCATTTTCCCTTGTTTGCCAACAATGTCAAGAATGATGTTTTTGATTTCATTTGTATCACCGTTAGCCTGCTCTTTTATTTGTGTAAAGCTGGCCGAGTCAATATTTAATACATCAACATCAATTAATATTTCGTTGTTGAATAATTGACTCATATCATTATCAACCTTTGTGGCTGGTTGAGGTAAAACACCCTGTGGTTCAATTACGCGGTGTGTTCCGTATTTATTACCTGTCTTCATTTCTTTATAGCTAGTAGCTTAATTCGTTATTTAAATAAAAAAGAGCTGTTGACAGCAGGCCAACAGCTGTCAGCTTAATTTAAATTCCCTTCAATTCTAACATTTCTCTAACGTCTGCAGGTGTTGCAATTTCATAACCTGCATCGCGCGATAATTTGGCTGTGCGCTCCACCAGTTGAGCGTTACTATCAGCCAGCACTCCTTTTTCGTAGTAAACGTTGTCTTCAAATCCAACGCGGATAAAGCCATTACCTATGGCGTAAGCTCCATAGTGAGCAGGTACACAGGCGCGACCAACGCCCATCACGGTCCAGTGAGCGCCCTCAGGTATACGACTTACTAACAGGTTTAGTAATTCAATGTCGTAAGGAATTGCAGCAGGTACATTCATAACGAAACCGTAGTGATAAGGAGGCTTTAATAAGCCTTCTTTAATAAGGATATCAGCAGCAGCAACGTGTGAAATATCGAAACATTCCAGGGTAGGACGAACATTGTATTTATTCATTTCCTTTGCAAAGCGACGCATAGTAGGTAATGTGTTTACAATGTACTCGTCACCGAAGTTAACTGTACCGCAATCTAATGATGCCATTTCAGGCTGAAGTTCCTTAATAACAGCAACGCGCTCGTCATCGGTCATACCTACAGCACCACCAGTTGTAATCTCAATTACAATATCACAACGCTCGCGGATTAGGCGAATAGCTTCTTTAAATACCTCAGGATCCTGCGTTGGTCCACCATTTTCATCGCGTACATGCAGGTGAACGATTGATGCACCGGCTTTGTATGCATCATAAGTAGCATTCGCTATTTCAAGAGGAGTAAGAGGTAAATTCGGGTTGTGCTCGCGTGTGGTTTCGGCTCCACAAACTGCACATGTTATAATCATTTTTTTCATTACTGTTAATTTTTAGTTGTTGATTGTTGTTAAGGTTTAAACTGCAATATGTTTTAGAAAATCTATTTTGCCTTTAAAACACTTCAAAACAAGGCACTTTGCTATTTTTCTTTAACTCAACAGAACGATGCTATGCCTCGTTTCAGAAAAGTCTTGTTTTAGTGTGTTTTCAATGCTCATAACGATGTTCCAAATCATAATCCAGGTTTAGTTGTTGAAGAAGGGGATTTTATCGTCCGATAATTACACCTGCCGGGTCTACTTTTTCACGAAGGATTTTTAATTCCTTCTCGCTTGGTTCAACCGTCATTTCGTAATTATCCGGGATAATAATATCAAATTCGGCATTGGCCTGAACATCTTCAATGGTTTTGCCCGGGTGAAGCGATAATAGCATCATTGCTTTTGATTCGGGGTGATAACCATACACACCTAAATCAGTAATTACTTTATAAGGTCCCGTATTGGCTGGTAAACCGGCCTCAACACGAGAAGTACCTCCTTCTAAGAATCCCGGCGTGGTGATGAAGTCGACTTTGTTTGCGAAGCGTTTTGGGTTTTGTGGAGTAACAACCATGGTTCTCCAGCAAAGTGAAGCGAGGTCATTGGCGCCACCACTGCCCGGGAATCGGGTTTTGGGTTTATCGTAATTATCTCCAATTAATGTGGAGTTAAGGTTTCCATATTTATCAATTTGTGCACCACCTAAAAAACAGTAATCAACAACACCTGCCTGGCAAAGTTCCATTATTTCAGCCATAGATGTGGCTTTTAGTCCTTTGTGCGTGGTGCGTGAGTCACCAACCGAAATTGGCATTGTGGGAAGAAGCGGAGCGATGCCACCTGCTTCAAACATAATGGTCAGGTTGGGTGAGTCAGTCATTTGTGCCAGCATGGCTGCTGCTACCGGAACACCTGTACCTACCACTACCATTGCACCATCTTCAAGGTTGCGTGCTGCAATGGTTATCATTAATTCCATTGGATTATATGTAGTTTCCATTTAATCGACTTTTAAAAGATTAGTACAAATGTTCGGCTTGCATCAATTTTCTCATCTTATTCATACCACCATTTTTCTCCAGGTATTCATAAAAGTCCTTCGATGACAGAATATGATGACCAATGAATTCTTCCAGCTGCATTTCGTCTTTTTCAGCTACCAACCAGTCTTTCAAATGCTCTTCGTCTGAGAAGTATTCACCCGGCATATTACCAGGGTAAGAACCATAAGGAACTTCAATAACGGCATCAACACACCAGTATGGAATAACTGTTTTTGAAGGCTCTCTTCTGATTTCTTCATTTGAGATGATCTTCTCGGTTGTAACGATTACGCGTTTTGAAGCTTTAGCAATGTCGTCATCCGCAACAAGGATTCCATCAATCTGGCAATTGCCATATATATCGGCACGATGTACGTGAATAATTGCCACATCAGGATATAGCGCTGGTAAAGCAGCTAATTTCTGATTGGTAAACGGACATTCTACCTCCATGGCTGCAGAATGCTTAAAGGTGTCAGTGCCCAGCATTACACGCGATGGTAAATATGGTAAGCCCATGGCTGCTGCCTTAAAACGCCATGACAGTGCACCGTTAGACCATTCAGTGACCTTAACATTGCCTGACTCAAACATACGACGTGAGTTTTTTGATAAACCACGTGCTTCAAGACCAACAATGTAAGCTGCATCGCAACGATTAAAAGATTTACCGGCACTTAACAACTGACAGTCATGAGTTGAAACATGTCCGGCAAATCCGAGGTTCTTTTTCTCTTTGCGGATGATTTCATGAATCAAAGCAGTTGGAATTCGAACTCCACCAAAGCCTCCAATGGCCAGGTAATCGTTGTCATTAATATAGGTGTCAACAGCTTCAGAAACAGTCGACAGTTTATTTTTCATTTGCTTTTTCTTTTCACGGAAAAAGCCTCTCATATCATCAGCATTGGGTGACATAAACAACTCGCCAATACCTTTATTTAGTTTTGAATGACTCATAATTAGTATTTTTCAGTTAGGTACTGTAAAGCTTCTTCAATGGCATTCACTGTGTAATCCAGATCCTCCTGAGTGTGTCGATGGCAGATATAACCATGGTGATAAGGCTGTAAAAAGACTTTACGGCGAATTAGTTGCGTGTAGAAATCTTTACGCATCGCTTTATATGAACCATCTTCGTTTTTGTCGAAGGTGATGAACATCATCGGTGCAATACCGCTAATGCGTGCCCCAACCGGGTATTTTTCAAGAAGGGCTGCAATCTTAGTGTTGAACTCTTCTCCCTTTTCCCAAATCTTATCAAGTACTTTGTCACGCTCAAGTATTTCAATGGTTTTAAGGGCTGCTACATAACTAAGGCTGTTAGGGAAGAAAGTTGATGAAATAAAGACGTTTGATTCACCTTCCTTCATAATTTCCGCTTTACCTGTTACTGCGCCAATTGGATAGCCATTAGCCATTGCTTTACCAAATACAGCAAGATCTGGTGTTACTTTATAAAGCTTTTGAGCTCCACCAATGCTGGCGCGGAAGCCTGTGCGAATTTCATCAAAAATTAAAACCACACCGTACTTCTCACACAGGGCTTTAACACCTTCTAAGAACCCTTCTTTAGGTTCGGTAATTGGCGCTGCCAGCGGGTGACCAAGTGGAGTAATGATAACGGCAGCTGTTTCGTCGCCATGCTCTTTTAATAAGTTTTCAAGAGACTCAAGGTTGTTGTACTGAAACTCAAATACATCTTCGTAAAGCTTTTCAGGAACTCCGCCTTTTACTTCAACACACCAGTCGTGCCATCCATGGTATCCGCAACGCATTACCTTAGTACGATTTGTATAAGATCTGGCTAAGCGAATGGCTGTAGAAGTAGCATCAGAACCTGTGCAAACAAATAAACTCATCTCTGCACAAGGAATCAGTTCATTCATCTTTTCAGCCAGCATGTTCTGGTACTTCTGAGTTAATGAAAAACAGAACCCTTTATTCTGGATTTGTTCAATAACAGCGTCATCCACCTCTTTTTCCCGGTTACCAAGTATCATTGGACCGTAGGCACACAAATAATCAATGTATTCGTTACCATCAATGTCTGTTACACGACCACCTGTTCCTTCATCGAAGTAAATAGGGAATTCGCCTTCAACAAAATTATACGGACGGCGTATACCAAGCACACCACCAGGAATCAGGGTTTTACCTTTTTCTAATTCATTTAATGAATTGTTGAGTTGTAGTTTATTAGCTTCCATAACTATATTTTTTTGGACTTTAGCAAAATAAGACGTTCAATGAACGTTGTTGATTAGAGGTAAGGGTGTACACAAACATTATCGGCTTTTGGGGTGCCGATAGAATATCTAGAAGTCAGTCACTTCTATTCGTTCGAACTTGTCGAAAATATGTTTATATAACCAGATTGCCATTGTGTAAATTAACACTAGTCAATTAATAATGTTAAAATATACACAAATATACTACGGGAGTTAAAAATACAACATGATAAAGCGCATGATTTTACTCAAAAACCATGCGCAAAGGCTAATTTATAATAGTTCTAAATGATGAGTGGTGTCTCTTATGGGGTGTATTACTGAATGTTAACTTTGTTTTTGAGTTCTTGGTTTAATGGTTATTGAAGATTGCTTATGTGGATCATTCATCAGGATTGGGCGTCCACTCCCTGATATTAATCAGGTCAGGAAAGGCTTCTGGCTTATAGACTGACTTACCGCTTAACGTTCTAAGGCATTCCTGGATTCCCTCAGGGATGCTTGGGTGAGGGTAAAAGATCTTAAGGACTTCGTGCAGGCTGTTGCCCTGATTGATTAGGTGAGCTACTGAAACAATAAAGGCAGAAGCTTGGGGGCCGGCTGCGCGCATGCCCAATATGCGCTGTTCTTCATCGTTACTTACCAGTATTTTAACAAAGCCATTGGTGTTGCGCATGGCAATAGCTCTGTTGACAAGTTTGTTGGAGTAATACGCTGCTTTGTAAGGGATGTTATTTTGTTGAAGCATTTTCTCATTGGCACCAACGGCTGCTACCTCAGGTTTAAAGAACATTAAGGTGCTCATATGGGAATAGTCCAGTGGGTATTGTGGAATATCACCGATTTTTTCAGCGGCCAGGCGCCCCTGGAATTCAGCAACACTATATAATTGACTATGACCGGTAACATCCCCTGCTGCATAAACATGACAGTTGCCTTTTCCATCGCGCAGTAAGCAATCATCCTTAATTGGAATGGTGCCATTTTTATGTAATTCGATATTTATCTTCTCCAGATTCAGGCCTTCTGTGTTTGGAACACGACCTATGGCAACTAGGGCAACGTCGACTTCAATCACTTTACTGTGTCCGTCCTGATAGTCCAGCACGACTTCCAGGTGTTCGGGGTGTTTTTTGATATGACGCAATGTTGCTGTATGGTGAATGTTAACCCCGTTATCTTCCAGATTGCGCGATACGAAACTGCTTACGTCATTATCTTCGTATGGAAGTACCCGGTGAGAGCGGTCCAGCAGGTGAACTTCGGTTTGTCCGAAATTTGAAAATATGGTGGCAAACTCACATCCAATAATTCCCGATCCAATAATAAGCATGCGTTCAGGAAACTCTTTTAGGTTTAATATGCCATCTGAGGTAATGATTCTTTCACCATCAATCTGAATGCCATCGTAGAGGCGAGGGCGTGAGCCTGTTGCAATAACAAAATTCTTACCTTTTATTAGTTTGGTTTCATTTTGGCCGCGTAACTCTATGTGGTCATAATCTTTGAAGCTGGCCCAACCATACTCAATGGTTAGGGAGCCCTTTTTATTTTGAGCAGGAGAGAATGTTTCTATCTGGCTCAGCATTTGGTATTGCTTCTCTTTAGCTGCTTGTATAACTGTTTTTTTAACCTTTTCAAAGTTTACGCTTAATGAGCTAACCCTGTATCCACGGTCTATTCGTGCTGCAATAGCATAGTCCATTGATAGCTCGTACATTGTTTTTGAAGTTAAAGCACCATTCATAATGCCTGCACCCCCAAGGTGTTTACCTTCAACAATGCATACATTTAAGCCATAGTCCAATGCTCTGATGGCTGAAGAGAATCCGGCAGGGCCGCTGCCAATAACTACTAAGTCGTAAGTGTTTGTCATAGGTTAAAAACTTATAACACTATAAAAAAAAAGAGTTGCAATTGTTTAGCTGCAACTCTTCTTTATATAGGTATCTTATTTTTTTATCTCTTAATCGTGTGACTCATTTGGATTAAACGTATCAACGTGGCGATTAATTTTTTGCTTATACAGTTCGTTGATTGTTAGGATGATGCCTGTTTCTTCAACGTCGCCAAATCGGTCGTTGATAGCTGTTCCAAATGTTTTCATCGAAGGCGATAAATTCATGTAGGCATTAATCAAAGGAGGGATGTTTTCTCCAAATTCACGAACGCGGCGCGTAAGGATTTTATAATCCTCCTGGTAGTTTTCACCACAGAATATCTCCTTTAGATCCTGTTCTGTTAAGTCGATCTTCACTGGTTTGTGTGGATAAAGTAACCGATCCGGGTCATTAAAGTACTTCTGCATAAAGCCTAAAATCAAATCTCTCGCGTAACGGTTAAAGTGTGTGTACATTGTTACTTTGCCGAAGAAATATTTCATTTCGGGATGGCTAACGATAAGTGAACCAAGACCGTCCCAAAGGTTGTCAAGAGCAAACAGGCTTTTTGTCCCTGCCTTTGATGACTGATAGGTTGGCTGGACAAATGAGCGACCCAGCTCAATCATATGAGGTAAATACTCTTTTATGAATTTATCGGAGAATTGAAAAAGACGCGATGTGGCTAATTTTACATTTCCCAGCTGGTCAACGGGGATATCACTTCCAAGTAAATAACGATAGCCGCCTAAGATCTCTTTTGATTGAGGGTCCCAAACAATTAGTTGACGATAAGGCACTTCGGCAGTGTCGTAGTCATCAATGTCTGTTTCTTTACCTGTTCCACCTCCGGCAAGACGGAATGTGATTTCTCTAAGTCGACCTACTTCACGCATTAGTGCAGGAGCTTGTTTTGCAGTAAAGTCGTATATTTTATTATCGCCTTTATTGGTGTTTCTTACGAAGGTCTCCTGAGTCAACTCAGCCTCTAATTCTTCCCTTGGTACAGGAGGTATAATTTCTTTTACTCTCATTCGGTGAATTTCTAATCAGTAGGCTACAAATTTAATTTATTTTTGATAAGGCATAGACTTCATCCTTTATTTTTTGCGCCCAGTCTTTAGCTTTATGTGTAGTTTTTACGTCACTTATTTTAATAGGTTTCCCAAAAGTGATAGTAATTGTTTTGTTGCGTTGCAAATAAAGCTCGTCAACAAGATAAAGCATCTCAATATTGGCTTTTATGCCAAGCTTCTTGCGCCAGTTGGCTAAATTGTAAAAGCGGTTACTGTTGCGTCCTGAAATATGAACAGGGATAATGTCTCTGTTGTGAGCTTTAGCTTTTTTAATAAAACTAGGTTTCCACTCCAGGTCTTTAATAATGTTCTTTTTCCCTTTTCGTGAAACAAGCCCGGCCGGAAACATAAGCATCTGACAGTCGCTGGCATAAGCATCTTCAATTGCTTTTGCTGCCGATCTGCTGTGTCCTCCATGTTTGTTTATAGGTAAAAATATATCTCTCAGATTGGTTAAATTCATTAAAATGTCATTAACCGGAAATTTGAGATTTTGGAAATATCGACCTACTGCTGCGACAAATACCATCCCGTCCATTCCGCCAAGAGGGTGATTGCCTACAAAAACGAAACGTCCGTCTTTTGGGATGTTTTCCTCGCCTTGTATTTCGTATCTGGATCCAAAGTTAGCAACTATGGCTTCGGCATACTCGATACCATA
>JAKSBD010000426.1 GCA_022361295.1 Bacteroidales bacterium | reverse complement strand
TTTACGAGCCAGCATCACGACGCTCGACATGCTTACACACCACTTTGCCAAGCTGTCAAATCCACGTCAGCCCCTTAAAGAAATGCGAATGCAAAAATAATAAAATCTGCGATATTATTGCAATAGCAGAAGAAATTGAACTGTTTGAAAGCTTAGCTTATTAGACTTTAGACAATTAAAAACTTCAGTCAATCATCGAAAAAGAAGGCAACTACAATTAACTGTTTAGATTTCTTAGAACAATAACATAAGGTATCCCCTCTCTTAAATCCCTTTATTTAAAAGATATAGATATTTATACTACCTTTAACTGACTTTATCAAACCAATCTTTAATCAAACACACTATGAAAAAATATAAATACCTGATCGCTGCTTTAAATCTTACCTTGATACTAATGATGGCAAGCAGTTGCTGCCATTCAAAAGATTCACTTGATGACATCAGTAATTATGTACCAGGTAATAAATATTTTAAAGCGTCTATGGTAGGGTTGCATTTTCTTATCGAAACCTTACCTGCCTCAGAATCTGATTCTATTATGCGCCAATTGATCTCTAATCATCAATTACCGGTTGAAGCTATTACGGCTGCTGATGGTGTTTACACCGGGGAATCACCTTACGATGCCTACGATTATAAACACGTGGTAAAACTGACCATTAAAAGCGGAAAAATAACAGCCATCGACTATAACGAGGTTCATAAAAATGGCATTGGCAAAGAAGAGAATGAACAATATAACATTGAGATGAGTGCTGGTGGAGCAATGCCTTCTGATGCATACCCCCAAATGGAGAAACAATTATTAGAGGTGCAAAACATGCTGCAGGTTGATGCTGTCAGCGGAGCTACTTATTCACTTAATCGTTTTCGTTATGCCCTTTTGGTGGCATTAATGAAAGCAGATATGAAAAGTAAAGCTTAGGCTTGATATGGCAGTATCAGATATGCTACTGTTGTAAACAACCATATCCATATCTGTTGTTTTGGATATTCTGATAGCACTAAAAAGTATAAGACACGGCAACTCCATACGTATCAATTGTGGAACTTGGCAGTACTACCAGTTTTTTGCCCTTACGTTTTCTGAAAATCAGGTAACTCAAATCGACTGATAAAAAACCAATACCGGCACCCAACAACACATCAGATGCCCAATGACGGTTTTTAATGATTCGACACACCCCGGTTGTTGTAGCCATTGAGTAGCCCAGCCACCTAATCCAGGGCATATTCTCTCCGTATTCTTTGTCCAGAAATCTGGCAGCCAAAAATGCCTGCGCTGTATGCCCCGACGGAAATGAG
>JAKSBD010000341.1 GCA_022361295.1 Bacteroidales bacterium | reverse complement strand
GACATTGTTCCAACCATATTGGAAGTTACCGGAGTACCAGTACCAGATTATGTAAATGGACAGGAACGTGTTGAATACCCGGGAGAATCATTAACATATGCGTGGAATGATGCTGATGCTAAAACCAAACGTACAACGCAATATTTTGAAATGGTAGGTTATATGGGTTTATATCATGAAGGTTGGATGTTATCATCAGACCCATACCGGGTTCCTTGGTCAATTGACCCATCTGCTTTAGCTAACTTTGACCCATTAAATACTGAATGGGAATTATATAATATTGATGAAGACCCTATTCAATCGAAAAATATTGCAGCAGAGCATCCTGAAAAAGTAAAGGAGCTTGTAGAAATATTGTGGCAAGAGTCAGAAAAATACGATGTGTATCCAATAGGTGGTTCATTGGGTCGTTTCTTACAACCAGAAAGTGACCCTACACAGGTAGCTAAAAAGCATTGGGAATTAACCACCAACATTTATCGTGTTCCTGAATTGGCAGCACCACATATACGTTCTAACAATTATGAGGTAAACGCTTACATTACAGCTGATGAAACAACAGAAGGCGTTATTTATGCCGTAGGAGAACGAATGGGTGGACAATCCCTATTTATTAAAGACGGGATGTTACGTTATAGCTTCTCTACTTTAGGCTTGCACTGGCACGATTTTGAAGGTGTTGAAATTCCGCATGGAGAATTAAAAATAACCATGAAGCACACCATGAAAGAGCCTGTATTAAATGGTCCTTCAGCGGTAGAGTTTTTCATCAACGATGAAAAAGTAGGAGAAATGGACATTATTGCAACTGTATACGGAGCATACTCAGGTCATGAAACCTTTGATATTGGGAGAGACGAAGGTATGCCTGTTAACCGCGAATACGAGCACAAAGGCAAATTTAAGTTCACCGAAGGGCAACTGCACAAAGTAGTATTTGATATCGAATAGCATTTTGTTTCCTGGTTTCAATTAAAGGGCTTCTCAGTAAAATGGGAGGTCCTTTTTTTGTTATATGCGCCATCTTTATTATTGATTGTTATAGCTTTATTGGAATTAATATTTTTATAAATTTGTTTATTATACCAAACAGTTCCAGAACCTCAAGACTACAATGAAACAAAGATTTACAAACGGCAATGCTATCTTAGTTATTCTGTTGTTTAGTTTGCAAAGCATGTTTTCACAGAATCAACCCGGAACCATTATTTATATGCCTGCCGATTTTGATTTAAATACCGGGAATACCTACGATTTTATTGAATTGATTCCTCAACTGGAAGTATCAGAAGAAGGTGTTATAAGCATCATTGGCAGCGGTGAAGCACGGGTGAAAATTGATGACCGGCTTGCTTCTCCAAGTGGCGATTATCAATCGATGTTACGTCAGATATTCGTTGAGTTGATTGACTATGTGGAAATTAATATGAGTACCTCTGCCAGAAATGATGCAGAAGCAGAAGGTGGTATTGTAAATTTGGTAACGCTTGGTGATGGGCTGGAAGGTACCAGTGGAAATTTGAACAGCAAATTAGCAACAGGCGAGAAAGCTGATCTGGGAGCGGGAATTACACTGATTAAAGGAAAATGGAATGTACAGTATAACCTGAGTGCTGCGCTATACAAAACCGAAAATTCAAATTCGGTTTATTCCGAACATTATTATGACACTGATACCATCTCTACATCTCAGCAAATTGTTAATACACCACTTATCAGGCGATTGAACTCTAACCTTTCAGCTACTTATAAAATCAACACCTTTAATGATATCGAAATAACTGCTGATTATGGACGTCGTAAAATTATTGTGGATACGGATATTGAAAGCAGCTCTAATGATGAGAATGGTAATTATGCCTATACCAATCGGAGAAAAGATACTGGTCATAATCACCGGATGGGAATCAACTACTCTGGCTTACTTTCAAAAGACGCGGAGTTTGAAAATCGACTCGACCTGACTGCTGCGTACTTTTATTCGGCCACCGATGATTTCAGAAATGTGAAGTTGATATTTAATGACTTTACGGACAGGGAGTTTTTGCAGGCTGAAATACAGGCCGATTATCGGGCCGAATTGAAAAACAGCAGCCAGATTGAAACCGGCGTACGGTCATACATCCGACGAAACGGTATGAATTACAACAGAGACTCCATCGATTTGGAAGGCAATACGACCATCATCATAGAAGACGATTTTTTGTTCAATGAGAATGTGCAGGCTGCTTATTTCCAATGGCAGGGGTCAAAAAGGAAAATGGATTATGTTTTGGGCTTACGTTCGGAATACACCAGGTTACTTGCTGAACAGCGATTATTTGATCAATCTTTTCAGCAGAAACATATCTACTTTTTTCCTTCTGTACAGCTGACGGTCGCCACCAATGAAAACCACAAGTTCATGTTCAACTACAACCGAACGATCAGACGACAACGAATTAACCAAATGAATCCCTTTGTGAATGATGCCAATCCTCTGAATATTCATTTTGGTAACCCTGATTTGCAACCTTCGCTGATTGGCAATTACATTGCTAAATATGAAGGTCAGACAAGGATTAACAGGCAGAGAAATGATGACAGCCGTATGCATAATTGGTCATTAGCTTTTATCTTCAGAAACAGGAATGAGCACATATACAGAGCTGCTCTCGCTTCAGATGATAAAGAAGGCGTGATCGAGAACAGTTTTTACAATCTTAAGAAACGCTATGATTTTAATATTGAAGCTTTTTTTAGTACTTACCTGTTCAGATGGTGGAAATTGGATATCGTACCAGGGTTCAGGCACTTGTATCAGGATGGCACCAATATCAATCCGG
>JAKSBD010000308.1 GCA_022361295.1 Bacteroidales bacterium | reverse complement strand
CTAAAACTTCTGTTTTCTATTTTGCATGTTTAGTTGTTGTTAATCATTTATGTATTCTTATTGCTATGTATTTCTTATGTTGGCTACAACTTGTTTATACCACCCCCTATTTCATCACCCAACTAAAAAGATCAACATATTCATTTACAAACGACTATATACATTTTCGCACCTAAATGCGAAACATTATATTTTCCTTTATAATTCCAACCCTATTTGATCTCACTAATGGTGGCTATTCCCGATTAAAGAATACTAAATTAAATATTTTGTTTAAACAATAAATATCATGTTGACAAATTATATTAAACTGTTGATTAAAAGCGAAGATATGTGTCTGACTTCTATAAGAAGGACTTAGGGTACTACAAAAAATCCCCCTGATTATCAGGAGGATTTTATACTCATACGGGCATTGGGCACCGTTAATACATTTAACTATTCGGCAAGAACCCCAAATTCTGCACCGCCGGCAAAGTCCTGCCCATTTTGAGAACTTATACCGGTAAAGCGTACAAAACGAGCTTTTAAAGGTTTCTTGAATTCTATTCGCTTCTCTTTTTTATCGGCAGAGAACTGGCCTCTAAATGCTGGTTCTCCCCAATTTTTTCCATCTAAACTTAGATGAATCGTATAGTCTTTTATATCGCCGTTTCTTCCGCCTCCCTGACGAGGCCGGTAGGTGAAGCCTTTGATCACCTTGGCTTCGCCGCAATCAAAGTCTACCCAGTGGGGAAACTGGGCCACCGTCACTGAATACATGGTGTGCCACATGGTTGACGGATCGCCGTCCACCAGGTTTTTGGCCGCTGTTCCTGCGCCCGGCTCTTCACTGCTGACAAAAACTACTGTTGTTTCTATTTTTTCAATTTTATTGAAGCTCATCGAAACTTCAGAGTCTTTATTGCCTTTAATCCATGCCTTGACTACTCCCCCTTCCCGCAACGAAAAAGTATCGCTGTAGTCCTTTGCTTTACCATCGTTAACAGAGTAGCTGAATTGAGCCCCTGTTTTGCCTGAAGAAATGGTAACCATACCATTACCCGATCGTGTGATGGCAATGGGTACATCACCTGAAGGTGCTACGTGAGCTGTTTTATCCAGATTATCACCAGCAGGACGAATTATGAAGCCAAAATCGTTTTGACCGGCATAAACGCGGTCGTGCTTCAAAGGTCCTCCCTGTCCACAACTGGCACCACCAAGTCCGGTCACTTTCATATCCAGATGAAGCGTGATGTCTCCGGCTTCAGGCAGTTCATAAATATGGGCAGCTGTTCCCATATCCTGCGCCGTGTAGTGCAATGCACTAAACACCATTTCCTCAGCCGCTACAAATACCGCTCCGCGCTGCCTGTTATTGGTTAGAGCGCACCAACGTGTTTCTTCGTGGTTAGCCATATCCTGTGGTTTGGGGAAGTTGACAAATTCCTCTGTTACTGTCGTGGTGTATTTCTGAATATTCTGAGCCGTCTTACGGTCGTTGTAGTTACCGATTGGTCCGCGTCCGTAATAGCTCAGGTTGTCATATGCCTTTGGAATGGTCATAGAGTAACCCAATCGTGGCAATACAAACTGTGCTTCATTGCTGGTAATGCTCGACTGCAGTTCCACAGAGCCATCCTGGTACACCGTCCATATCTGGTTGGTTATAAAGCGAAAATCATCCTCACCAAACTTCTCATCGCTTAATTCTTCAACAGACAGTACATTGCCACTTGTACCTCCATGTTGCCTGGCCGCATTAGGTGCTTGCGAAACTACTGTAAAAGCCAGTGTCACCGTTCCGTCGGTATTGGTCCTTATTTTAGAATCAATGGCTTTATGTTTCAGGTTATGCAAACCTTTTTCGTACCAGCTACTATAGCCCCAGGTATCGTTATTAACAAAAGCACGGAAGGCATCCAGCTTTGGCCCTTTGCCATCGGCAATAATGGTCTCCCCATCGTAAACTAAGCCATACAGCGAACCGTCAGCCTGGTTAAATTTAGCGCTAAAGTCTTGCCCACTGACCAACTTGATATTGTTACCGGCATCAGTCAATTTCAACTTACCGTCTGCTGCTTTAGCTATTTCCGCCATAGTTGGCACTTCTGTTTTCGCTTTCAGTAGAAACTGCTCTTCCGCCTCCACATAGCCGCTATCTGCCCAGGGCTGATTATCTTTCAATGTCAATTGCAGTTTCACAAAGTATTCAGAACCGGCTTTTAAATTAGCAAATTCATAAGGCAGCTTAATCGTTGTTTTAGTTCTTGCAGCGATTGGTTCAAAAGTAAGCTGTCCATCTTCAACCATTGAACCATTTTCCCAAAGTGACCAGCTCAAATTATAATCAGCCAGGGATTTGAAGTAATACTTATT
>JAKSBD010000479.1 GCA_022361295.1 Bacteroidales bacterium | reverse complement strand
GAAGATGCAACTGAAACTGAGGTTTACAATCTCAACACCCCGGCTTCTCAATGCCCAAAGTGCCAACATAAGATACGTCCTTGGGAGAACATCCCAATTATCAGCTGGCTGTTACTGAAAGGCCGTTGTTCCAACTGCCAGAATCCGATCGGTGTCAGGTACCCGGTCATCGAAGCCGTAACCGGGTTGCTGTCACTCTGGATTGCCTACCATTTCGGTTTTTCCTGGGAAGCGATTGCTGCAATGCTGTTAACTTGGAGTCTGATTGCCTTGACCGTGATCGATTTCGATGTACAACTGTTGCCGGACAACATCACTTTACCTTTTCTTTGGCTCGGCCTTTTGGTCAATATCAACGGCCTATTCACCGACCTCCAATCGGCGGTGATTGGTGCCATTGCTGGGTACATGGCGTTATGGAGTGTCTTCCAGCTATTCAAAAAACTCACCGGGAAGGAGGGCATGGGGTATGGTGATTTCAAATTACTCGCTATGCTTGGCGCCTGGCTGGGTTGGCAATATCTACCTCAGATCATTCTACTCTCTGCACTGGTCGGCGCCGTGGTTGGTATTCTTCTGATCGTTATCAGAGGCCGTGATCGGAATATTCCAATTCCTTTCGGCCCCTATCTGGCTGCTGCCGGCTGGATCAGTCTGATGTGGGGCGAACAGATTAACTTAGCTTACTTACGTTGGTCAGGTTTGTAACTCAGTGCTTGTAGTGGCTCTCACAGGGGGAATCGGTTGCGGTAAGAGTGCGGTATCTAACCATCTACAAACCCTCGGAGTACCAGTAATTGATGCTGATCATTTAGCTCATCAATTGGTTCAACCCGGGAGTCCAGCCTTAGTTGAAATACAAAACACATTTGGCGAAAGTGTAATTGACAACCGGGGTTGTTTAGATAGAAGTGCACTGCGTAACATCGTCTTTGATGACCCACAGCAACGCAAGCAACTAGAAAACATATTGCATCCACGCATAAATGCAGCAATGAAAGAATGGCTGAAAAGCCAAACAGCTGAGTACGTTATTCTTGTTATCCCTCTTCTTTTTGAAACAGGCCAGCAAACCGTGGCAGACCGAATACTATTAGTAGACTGTTATGAGTCAATTCAAATTGACCGCGTACTTCAGCGTGACAAGCTATCAAAAAAACAGGTTAGACAGATCATTGCCAGCCAAGTGAACCGTCAGACTCGCCTACAAGGCGCTGATGATATTATTGAAAATAACAGCACACAGGCAATGTTAATAAAGGCAACCAATGATATTCATGAAAAATATTTAAAACTCGCAAAGAAAACCGCAACCCATTAGGATAGTTTTTTCAGTTTTATTAGATTCATTCAAGTTTACTTGTTTTTTAGTAATAATAAACGCAAGGTAGAATTTACTAATATCTCAGATTTCTCAATAAAAGCACTGGTATCACTAGTATATGTCAATAAATAAAAATTTAATTATAATAATATTGTATTTTATACTTGTCGCTCTACATCTTACAGCATCGTGGAATCAAACTGCAGCTCATGTCATACCTGATGAAGTTTCCTATCTCGCACAAGCAAAATACTTTTCTGGTAAAGACTCACACCCAGATACAGTAAAATTTCTTAAGCAAGAATCCTCTTTCTCTGATAGAGATATTTTGCCAGACACAAAGAATTGGCATTACTACCACTTCGGCTACCCTATACTTGTAAGCCCCATTTATTGGTTAACTGATTCTCCTAGTACGGCTTACAAAGGCATTATGATTTTTAATAGTTTTTTGTTAAGCAGCTTATTCCTAGTAATTTTCACATGGATCAAGGAAATAAAAAAAACAGATTTTTACACCGCTATTTCAATTTCATTTATTGTTTCGATATATCCTGCATACATAATTCAATCACACATTGGATGGGCAGAAAACGCCCTAATACCTGGCTTTGCACTATGCTGCCTACTATTAACATACCACCTAAAAACCCATAGCATTAAGTCTATTTTACTTTTCGCATTCGCTACGGGATTACAATACACAATTCATCCTCGTGGTTTAGCAAGTGCATTAGCTGCAATTCTGTTCTTAATCGGCCTCATGCTTGTTGATAAAGACAGATGGCCGCATTCCATTCTCGGTCTATGTATAATTTTTGGGATCATCATCTCAACGAAATTAATAGCTGATGAAATAGCATCACTGATGAACACTCACACACAAAATAATACTGTAATCAAAAACTTCTTTTCTATACTAGAGTTTGAGTTCTTTACAGCAATTATTGGCAATTTACTCTATCTCACACTTTCAACTCTTGGCTTATTTTTACTAGGCATCTCTGAAGCTTTAAAACAAATCGTTTTACAGATAAGAAAGCGCATAAAAAACGTATTATCTAATGAATATACTGGTTCTTTAATATACGTTCTTATTGCCAGTAGTTTTACGTTTGGACTTAGTATTATTTTTCTGGGTCGAAATGAGGCTTGGCATGAAACAAGTAAATCCCTAGATTTCTTTTTATACGGACGATATAACGAAACTTTTTTAAGCGTCTTTATTACACTCGGATTATTATGGTTATGTGATTCTGAGCAACTTCTACAAAAGCATTCAGCAATTTTTAAGGCAGCATTTTGGCTTTTAGCAACTATATGTTTGCTATATTTTTTATACTTATTAGACTACCAATACTTAAGATCTATACATTCATCTGGCCTTTTTCCTTGGTACTTTGTATCAACAATTATCGAAAGCCGGTATAATAACGCCATTATCTTTTTTGCCCCGCTGTTGTGGACATGGCTGACGTTGCAACTTTTCTTAGAAAACACAAGAAAAGGATTAATTACGGCTGCTGTCTATTTTCTTTTACTTGACATATCGCTAATCATTTACATTAATCCTAATTTGCAGGTCTTATCAGGATAACTATCAACTCAATCGATGTAAAAAAATGCCCACACACCACACACTTTGTATAGAGTTATTTAGAGATCCTCGCCAGCCAGGTCGATCGTCAGG
>JAKSBD010000322.1 GCA_022361295.1 Bacteroidales bacterium | reverse complement strand
GTTAAATGAAAATGCAGATTATACTGTGCGTGAGGATTTTGAAACCGTATTTAATAAGTTGGTTCCTGAGGATGATCCTGATTATAAGCATGCTCTGGAAGGTTCAGATGATATGCCAGCACATATTAAATCGTCACTGCTTGGTGCGTCATTGACAATTCCTGTAACAAACGGGCGGTTGAATTTAGGAACCTGGCAAGGAATTTATCTCTGCGAATTCAGGAATTATGGAGGCTCTCGTAAGTTGGTGCTTACACTTTATTATTAAGAATGGTTACAAATTATAACCGTTGATAAATGTCATTAGTAGAGGGTTTAGATATTTGTTACTTAGCGAACCGAAGCAAATAAGTAATAATATAAAACCAAATAAGCACAATGCAAAAGTTATTATTGTTAGGAGATGAGGCGATTGCTCAGGGAGCTATTGATGCCGGATTGTCAGGCGTTTATGCATACCCTGGAACGCCATCGACTGAGATTACTGAGTATATTCAGGATTCTAAAATTGCCAGGGAGCGTAATATACATAGTAAGTGGTCGAGTAACGAGAAGACGGCGATGGAGTCGGCACTGGGAATGGCATATGCAGGTAAGCGTGCTATGACTTGTATGAAACACGTAGGATTGAACGTGGCTGCCGATGCATTTATTAACGCTGCGATTACCGGTGTTAACGGTGGTTTCGTGGTTGTTGCGGCTGATGATCCTTCAATGCACTCAAGTCAGAACGAGCAGGATAGCCGTGTTTATGGTAAGTTCGCTATGATTCCGATTTTGGAGCCTGTTAACCAGCAGGAAGCTTACGATATGACATATGCTGCATTTGAAATGTCAGAAAAATTCAATGTGCCGGTAATGATCCGTATCACAACCCGTCTGGCGCACTCACGTGCCGGTGTAATTCGTAAGCCATTATTGGCAGAGCGTGAAGTAAGCCTGCCAAAAGATCCGACACAGTTTGTTCTTTTACCTTCTATTGCTCGTCGCAACTATAAAAAATTAATCGAGACTCGTCCTGATCTTGAGAAAATCTCAATGGAATCGCCATATAATACCTATACCGATGGTTCAGATCGTTCGATGGGTATCATTGCTTGTGGTATTGCACACAACTATTTAATGGAGAACTTCCAGGACCGTGAGTTAAATTATCCTGTATTAAAGCTTTCACAGTACCCGATGCCTCGTAAAGATATTGAGCGTATGGTTGAGGAGTGTGATTCTATAATGGTACTGGAAGATGGATATCCGGTGATTGAAGAATTGTTGAAGGGATACCAGGAAGCAGGAACTCCTGTGAAAGGTCGTTTAGATGGCACTTTACCTCGTGATGGTGAGTTAACACCAAATATTGTTGCCAATGCGTTAGGATTCCCATTTGAAGAAGGTGCAGATGTGCCGGATTTGATGGTAGGTCGCCCTCCTGCAATGTGTAAAGGTTGTGGTCATATTGATGCATATCAGGCTC
Organism: Bacteroidales bacterium; assembly: GCA_022361295.1. Taxonomy (GTDB): domain Bacteria; phylum Bacteroidota; class Bacteroidia; order Bacteroidales; family Marinilabiliaceae; genus Carboxylicivirga. The sequence goes on along the minus strand of JAKSBD010000322.1, from coordinate 6,752 downwards.
TTAATATTGCTTTAGAGTCATACGGTCCAGGTCGTGTGTTCGCTGATATCGGTTGTTATACGCTAGGAGCATTACCTCCTTATAATGCAGTTAATTCATGTGTGGATATGGGTGCTTCCATAACAATGGCAAAAGGTGCTGCTGATGCCGGTCTTGTGCCTGCTGTTGCTGTAATTGGTGATTCTACCTTTACTCACTCCGGTATGACTGGTTTGTTGGATGCTGTTAACGAAGGAACACCTATTACTGTTATTGTATCAGATAACTATACTACAGGAATGACCGGTGGGCAGGATTCACAAGCGCTTGGTCACCTTGAGCAAATTATTGAGGGTATTGGCGTTGATCCTGAGCACATCAGAGTATTTAAGCCAACTGCAGCAAACCTTGATGAGATGGTTAATATCATCAAAGAGGAGTTTGATTATCAGGGCGTGTCAGTCATTATTCCACGTCGCCAGTGTATTCAAACATTGCGCAATAAGAGTCTGGTATTAAAAGTTAAAGAGTTAGGATTGTAAAATAGTAGTGCTTAGTACTCAGTGCACTGTGCACTAGGCATCGGGCACAATCTAAAAGAAAATAAAATGAAATCAGATATAGTTTTAGCAGGTGTAGGCGGACAAGGTATTTTGTCTATTGCTGCAACAATTGGTATGGCTGCTGTAGATAAGGATCTACACTTAAAGCAGGCCGAGGTACATGGTATGAGTCAGCGTGGTGGAGATGTTCAATCGCACTTACGCGTTAGCAGTAACCCAATATCATCAGATTTAATTCCGAGAGGAAAAGCGGATATTATATTATCAGTGGAGCCAATGGAATCATTACGTTATTTACCATATTTATCTAAAAGCGGATGGTTGGTAACTAATACAACTCCATTTGTCAATATCCCTAATTATCCTGAAATGGAAGAGGTGATGGCAAAAGTGGCCGAACAACCAAATCATATTGCAATTGATGCCGATAAGATTGCTGCAGAGGTGGCTACAAAGCGTTCATCAAATATTGTAATGTTAGGAGCAGCTTCTCCTTTTATCGATATTGAGTTTAGTGCATTGGAAGAAGGCCTGCGTAAAATCTTTGGTCGAAAAGGTGACGCCATTGTAGAGTCTAATATTAATGCTTTGCGTGCAGGACGAGCTGCCACAGAAGAAATTTTAGCCAGCCGTAATTAAGCTCACACAAATATTAACATATATAAAATGATAAGCCGGTTGCACTTTGCAACCGGCTTTTTTGTACACCTTATTTCAGGTTCATAAAAACGCTTGTTTTTGGGATTTCATTCATCAGGCCTGACAGGGGATTCATCAGGTAGAAAGTTGTATTAATCATATTCGATCTAAATAGCCAAACTTATTGTGAAGTTTAGCCGTAAAGACACTGTTCGAGAAAAAAAGGAAAACTATTACAATTAACCTTACACAGATTATTGATGAATAGCGTTTTTAAGTGTTTTGTGTTTGTAACACTATTAAGTCTTACTACATATCTGCATGCACAAGAGATATGTAACAACGGAATAGATGATGATGGCGATGGTTTAGTAGACATATTCGACCCCGATTGTACTGATAATGTCGGGAATGAATATTTCTATTTTGGACAGCCCGTACCCACCTGCCGGGAGAAGCCGCCGGTATTGGATAAATATACCCTTGAGTTAAAATACCGATCTGAAACAGGCTTCGGTCTGGATCAGCGATGTGGTGTTTTTGTTGGCGATTTAGATGGTGATGGAGTGCCGGAATTAGTCGGTAAGGATGGAGCTAAAAACGGAGGAACAAATAAGATTCGTGTATTTAATGGTATAGATGGTTCTCACCTGGTAAGTTATAGCGCTGGTAATCATCATTATTCTCAGGTTGTAATAGCTAACCTTGGCACAGCAGAAAATTATCAGGGTTGTATTTTCTTTGTTAATGGAAGTGGCAAGGTGGTCAGGTTGGATTATACTAAAACCGATAATGGAGATGGAACCTTTTCACATGCATTAACACAGGGTGCCATTTCAACACAGTCTGCGCACAGTGGAGAAGCAAGTCCGCAAATTGCAGATTTTGATATGGATGGTTCACCTGAAATATATGTGGGGAATTTTATATATGATGCAGCTACCTTAAGTTATTATGATGGCGACGCAAATTACAATCAGGGAAGAAATAATGTTGATGATGCCTGGGCGTTTGCTTATGACGTATTTAAATCAGGTGATATTATTCCTGGTACAACCAATACTTTTGGTTCAGAGGCCGATGGATTAGAGCTTATTGCCGGTAACAAGATTTATACGGTTGATTTGACAGCAGCACCTGGTAGTGTTTTGCAGGAGGCTATTGCAGTTGATATTGATGGCTTTACTAATCCGTTGACGGGTAGTAATGCTGATGGTTTTACCAGTATTGGAGATATCGATAATAACGGAAAAATTGATGTGATTGTATCAGCTGCTGAGGGTGATCCAAAGGTATATGTGTATAATCCATATACAGCTCAACAGATTGGTACAACATTTACGGTACGTACCGGAAGCACCATAGATGGAAAAACATCAGCACGTGCAGGAAGATGTAATGTGGCAGATTTCGATAATGATGGATTTGTTGAAATAGGATTGGCAGGTTTGCATACCTATGTTGTTATTGAGTATAACCAAAGCCTGAATACCCTTGAAATGAAATGGCGTAAAGATGGTACAGGGAGAAAGGATGGTACGGAAATTTATGATGCATCCCAAATGACAGGTAGTACCCTCTTTGATTTTGAGGGTGATGGAAATGCAGAAGTAGTATACTCTGATGAATATAACCTATACATATGGCGCGGAAGTGATGGAACTGAATTAGCAAAAGTTACTTCTGGTTCAGGAACAAGAACCGATTACCCATTGGTCGCCGATGCTGATGATGATGGTCAGGCCGAGATTATTATATCCGCACAATCAACAGCAGGCTCAGGTAGCAGTGGTGGTGATGATTATATTGCTGTTTATCGCTCAAAAGATGCCCCATGGGTTGCTGCCCGCGAAACATGGAACCAACATGGTTACATTGTAACCAATGTGGGTGCTGACTTGATTATTCCGCAAACGCAACAAGAAATAGTATTACCTGTAGAAGGTGTCAATTATAATTTCTTAGAAAAGTATAATCAGGCATTTAACGGCTTCTTGGTTCAAACAACCTTCTTAACACAGGATGCTGAACCAACATTTGCCGTAGGTGATTTAACAACGGAGAATGTTACCATTAATGTTGATGAATGTGTATCGGTTAAAGAAATTACATTTACGGTAACACTTGAAAACAATGGAGATTGGAAAACACCGCGTAAAACACCTGTTGCTGTTTTTGATGGAGATCCTTATGAAGAGTTAGCAACATACCTGGGAACTTTTTATACCAGTAAAAATGTCGAGGTTGGCTCTTCAATAGAAGAAACCTATACTGTAACTGATCCTAATGCAGATGGTGATCTTGATTTATATGTATTAGCCAATCACTATGAAGAGAATTTAGCGGTTGGTGAAGCTTTAAGTGCAACACTTGAGAAAAATAATTCACCTACTCTTGAATGTAACTATGTCAATAATGTTGGTTTTATTGTAAGTATTCGTAATTGTCAAATAACCAATGCACCACAAATTGATTTAGACAGAGATAACAGCGAAGGAACAGAAGGGCGTGATTATAAAGTTGCTTTCGCCATTAAAGAAAGTGCCGATGATGTGTTAACGCCTGTTGCTATTTCTGATACAGATAATCTAATTGCTGATGAGGACGGCGCTACTATTCAGAGTGCGACTATTGTTTTAACAAACCGTCCTGATGGAGCCTTTGAATCCATTAATCACCCGGATGAAGGTACAACTGTTGGTGGCATTACAATTACCAAGGAAGCAAGCGGAGACATAACATTAAGCGGAGCTGGTACACTGGCCGAATATGAGAATATTATCAAAGCCATTACCTATCAAAATACCAAATTGACAGGTATCAATCAGGAAGACAGAGTTATTAATGTTACCGTTGAAGATCCTGATGGCAATAGTAGTAATACAGCCGTAGCAACCATTTTATTAAAAGTAAAGCCTAACCTTGATCTAGATTCAGATGACTCATCTGTTGCAGGAAGGGACTTTGTATCTTCTTTCACCGAGAATACTTCAGGAACACCTGTTGCTGATGCAGATGTTATCATAAACACAGATGGAAGTATTGATTTACAGAGTGTCACGTTTGAATTGACCAACCCACAGGATGCATCAAAAGAATTGTTGCAGGTGAATGGTAGCTTACCTGCCGGAATAAGTGTATCAACTGAATACGAGAATGGTATTAATATACTGGAACTGTCAGGTGCGGCTTCAGCAGCCGATTATCAAACAGCCATCCGGAAGGTTGAATACCTTAACGCATCTGATAATCCTACTATAACAGATCGGATTATTGAAGTGAAGGTGAACGATGGGTTCCTGGAAAGTCTGGTTGCTCAGGCAACTATCTCTGTTATTCCGGTTAATGACGCACCTGTAGTGGATGGACCATCAACGGCCGTTGAGTATCAGATATCTGATCCTGCCGTCAGCATTATGTCCAACGTGGATATCAGTGATGCTGATGATTTGAATATGGTATCAGCCGAAATTGAAATTACAAGCAACTTTGAGTCAGGAGTTGATGTGTTATCAGAAACATATACAGGAGCATTGGTAATTGATAGCTCAACTCCTGGTATATTGAAAGTTTCTGGTGATGCAACCATTGGTGAATACGAAACACTATTAAACTCGCTTACTTTTGTAACAACAGGCAGTGTAGGAGTAAGGGAGGTAAGTATTACAGTTAATGACGGTGATGATAATAGTGTGGTCTATAACAGAACCATTGTTGTTGGAACAGCTGCTAATGATGCTCCTGTTGCAGCAGACGATGCTTATGAGATTGATGAAGGGGTGGTATTAAATATTAGCGCCGCTCTTGGGTTAATGCGTAATGATGAGGATTTTGACATAGGTGTAATCTCAGGTGAGCAAATTACTGTTACTGCTGTTGATGCAGCTTCACATGGTACGCTTGATTGGGCAGCTGATGGCTCATTTGAGTATACGCAAAGTGGAGATGGGTCATTGGGTGCTGGTGAAACACTAGTAGAAACACTTAATTACACCATTACAGATAATGGAGGATTAACAGACTCAGGAGTATTAACCATTACCATTAATGGAGTAAATAATGATCCGATTGCCAATGATGATAATCATAATGTGGATGAGAACGGCAGCATCACGGTAAATGCAGCCGGCGGACTTTTAGCTAATGACTCAGATGTTAATACACCAAACGATGTATTGTTGGTACAAACAGTAGAAGGTACATCTACGGGTAATAATGTTGGAACATACGGAACATTGGTATGGAGTACATTGGGTGATTTTACATATACACCTGATAATGCTAATACATTAGTAAGTGAAATGGTTGCAGGCGAAAGTGTTGTTGAAACATTTTCATACACTATGCACGATGGTAACGGGGGCACAGCAACAGCTAACCTGGCTGTTACAATTGATGGAGAAAACGATGCGCCGGTAATTACTGCAACTGACATAACTTTAGCAGAAGGTATTACAACAGTTCAGACTGTTACTGCAACGGATGAAGATGCCAGTGAAACAAAAGAATTTTCAGTTTCCGGGACAGATGCAGATGATTTTGATATTGATCCTTCAACAGGGGAGCTGACTTTTAAAAATGCAACTGACTATGAGAATCCAACTGATGATGGCGCTAATAATATTTATAACATCACAGTCACGGTTAAAGATAAATCCGGACTGACGGATTCAAAAGATATCGTCATTTCTGTAACTAACATAATAGACGCGCTGACACTTCAATTTGGAGCTGCAACTTATACAGATGCAGAGAATACAGGAGGGGATATCCCTGTAGTGGTGGCAGCCGGAGAGGTGTTGCCTGCCGATGTGGCTGTCAATGCGACAATTACAGGTGGTAACGCAAGCATTACTGATGATTTTACTTATACAGCACTTGTGACAATTCCGGCGGGCGATTACACAACTCCGCAAAATATTGCCATAAGTCTGTCTATTGTTGATGAGGCTTTAGCAGAAAATGATGAAACCATCACTTTTGAGTTATCGGGACAATCAGCAGGTGTTAGTCTGGGAACGCAAACAACAACAACGTATACAATTCAAAATGATGATATACCTTCTATCACACTTAGTTTAACCGACTCTCCAATTGTTGAGAATGGTGGTGTTGCAACTATTACAGCAACGACTGATATCCTGAGTGTTAAGGATATTATTGTAAACCTTATCAATACGGGAACAGCCACAATTATTAATGATTATACAATGGCTGGGTCTATTTCTATTCCTGCAGGTCAGACAAAGGCTTCAATTCCTTTGACGGCCGTTCAGGATGTATTGGATGAAACCAATGAAACCGTTATTACTGACATTTCAACAGTAATTAATGGAGCAGAAAATGGAACTCAGCAGGTAACAACCACTATTACCGATGATGATAATGCTCCAAATGTTACATTATCAGTTGATAACGCCAGCATCGCAGAGAATGGTGGTGTGGCGACAGTGAGAGCGGAGATTGATGCTCCATCGGCCTTACCGGTAACCGTTACCTTGGCTTATTCAGGTACTGCGACATTAGGCGGAACAGATGCGACCACAGCTGCCGGAAGCAATGCTAACTCAG
>JAKSBD010000311.1 GCA_022361295.1 Bacteroidales bacterium | reverse complement strand
GTTCGCACATGGAATATCAGCGTTTATAATGTATACAACAGGCAAAATCCCTTCTTTCTGTATGTAGGACATAATGATTACGGCAATAAAGTACTTAAGCAGGTATCACTGTTTCCGATATTACCATCTATCTCATACTCATTTAAATTCTAAATAATGATACGAACTATAATTTTATTAGCAATTATATGCTTTGCGGCAACAAGCTGTGAAAAAGAGATTGAATACAATGGCAAAGAGCTCAATAACTTTCTGGTATTGAATGCAGAACTGATTGAAGGCGAAACCATACGTATTGACCTGACACGCAGCAACACGATATTTGAAAACAAGTCTATAAAAACAATAGGCGATGCGGAGGTGCAACTGTATATTGACGGCGTGTTTGCAGAAACACTGGATGTTTATTCTTATTTCGAAGGTGCCCCTAACTTAAATCATGAACATTATATTACGGAAGAATATTATTACTTATATATTACCAAATCTGTAAAAGCAGGTTCAAACTACACCATAAAGGTGAAGCATCCCGACTTTGAAGAAATAAACGCTAGCACAACTGTTCCACCAAAGGCAGATGCCCGGATAAAAAGCATTGAAAAAGTGAACGGTATGCATAACTACACTCTTGTGATAAATGATCCTCCTGGCAAAAACTATTATCGCTTAAGAGCAGAAGCTTGTTATGAATACCCCAATTATGAAGGCGAAACTGAGAGAAGCTGTTATAACCTGTTTTATTACGACCTGAATACTAAAGATCCGATATTAAGTTTTAACAAAATAATTGACGAGGACTCATTTACTGATTATCCTGATAACGTTTATTTATTGTTTGACGACGAGTTATTTGATGGGGAAAGCTATGAGTTAAAGATTTCAATCTGGGCAGAAAACCCTGAGGATGTAAGTATCGAAATCCTTCAATTAGATGAGAATTTATACCAGTATTACAACACTGTACAAATGCGCGATTATTACGAAGATTATGCATTTGGTGAACCCGTTCGTGTTTACAGCAATGTAAATAGCGGTGCCGGAATATTAGGAAGCAGTACCTCCAAATTATTAAAGCTTGAAGATTAATGATTAATGATTAATGATTAAAGGTAAAATACATCACTCACCAGGTAACTTCTGGTTATCTGGTGAGTAATTAACCTTCTGTGTTTTTCTGTGCCTTCTGTGGTCAACATCAACCTTCTGTGCAATTCTGTGCCTTCTGTGGTTAAATTGAATCTTCTGTGTAATTCTGCGCTTCTCTGGTCAACCTAAAAAGCAAAGCCTTAAAAATATGAAACTACATACCCCCATACTATCCGACAATAAATCACTACTTTTGATTGCAAAGAAAAGTTTTCATGTCAGAATTAAAAATATACCGTGCCTCTGCCGGCTCCGGTAAGACCTATACCCTATCAGGCGAATTTATAAAACTTCTGTTCAACGAGCCTCAAAGCTATAAGAGCATATTGGCTGTTACTTTCACCAACAAAGCAACGGCTGAGATGAAAAATCGTATTCTGGAGAATTTATTTGCCCTGGCAACGGCACCCAAGCCAGATTATCTGGATGATTTAATGAAAATACACAACAAGCCTGAGGCCTACATTCGTAAAGTAGCCAAAAGCCTGCTGATTAATATACTAAATGATTTTTCAAAATTCTCAATCAATACCATCGACAGCTTCTTTCAAAAGGTAATACGTTCCTTTGCCTACGAAGCCAACCTGCCGGCAAACTTTAAGGTTGAACTTGATTCAGAGCGAATATTGTCACAGGCCGTCGATAATCTTTTGCGCGAATTGGAACTAAAGGGCAACGAAGACCTGAAGGAATGGTTAATCAAGCATACCCTCTCAAAAATTGAAGAAGGCAAAGACTGGAATATTGCCCAGGAGCTTAACACCCTGGGACGTGAAGTATTCAAGGAAGAGTTTCAAAGTCTTAAACCCGAAGTTCTGCAAAAACTGCGTGATAAGAAGTTGCTCAACAGCTATCGTTATACACTGAAGAAAATTACCGATGCCTTTGAGGAAAACATTCAAAGTGCAGCCCAAAAAGGATTAGATACCTTAAAGTCTTTTGGAGTCAATTGGGATATACTTCAGGGTAAATCACGCTCGCCGTTGAAAAAGCTTGAAAAACTGGCTAATGTTACCAAAGCGGGTGACTACCTCGAAATTTTGAAATTAGAGTCGCTGCCTAATAATCCTGAAGCATGCTTCCATAGTAAAAACTCAGAATCGGATAACAGCATCATTATCGACTGCTTTAATGGTGGTCTTAACGATGCTTTACTTCAACTCTGTACCACTTTTGCAGAGCAAAAGACCCATTACTATACAGCTAAAGCCATACTATCGAACCTGAATGCTTTGGGCATTACTACCGACATTGCCCTGAAAGTAAATGAACTGGCAAGGAATGAAAACTTATTTCTATTAGCTGATGCCAATCGATTGCTACAACAAATTATTGACGAGAACGACACTCCTTTTATCTACGAAAAGACAGGCACGCGTTTTCAGCACTATATGATTGATGAGTTTCAGGATACCTCACGCTTACAATGGAATAATTTTAAGCCATTACTGCAAAACAGCGTGAGTGATGGCAATATGGCCATGATTGTTGGTGATGTGAAGCAATCCATCTACAGATGGCGTAATTCTGACTGGAAATTATTAAGTGACCAGGTAAATATTGATTTTGCCAGGCATGGTATTAACCCCATGACACTTGATACCAACTGGCGAAGTACCGAAAACATAATTACCTTTAATAATATTGTGTTTGCGGGTGCATCACGAATGTTGCAAACAGAATTTATCAACTCTTCAAAAGAAGCTGTTGATGAAGCCAATATACCGGGCGATTTGCATGCTAAAATAAGTATGGCTTATGATGATACCATTCAGCAGGTTTCATCAAAATCTGTTGGCTCAGGTGGCTTTATCCATGTTAGCTTTACAGATGGTAAGAATGCCGAGTTCAGAGCGAATGCAACAAAAGAGACTGTTATCCAGATTGAACGACTACTGGATGAGGGCTATGACTACCAGGACATTTGCATACTGGTGCGGCGTAAAAGTGAAGGACAGGAAATAACCGAAGCCCTGTTATCAGGTAGTTATTCTCCTGGTGAGCGTAAACACCCGGTTATATCCAACGAAACACTATTATTAAGCAGTTCGCCGGCTGTTAACCTGGTAATACAGCAAATTAAATACATACAGGAACCCGACAATGCTGTTTTTGAAGCATTTATCAAATTATACAGTCACTTTTACCAGGGCGATGCAGGTGATGAAGCTGTTTATTGCGATACAGAAATATTGCACGATGCTAACAAACTGTGGTTCGAAGAGCTTTCGGGTCAATTGCTTGCACTTAAGGGCCAGCCATTATTTGAAATGACCGAAGCATTAGTGCGTCAGCTGCCTGATGACCTGCACCAGAATCAATTTGTATTTCTGCAAGGTTTGCTTGATGCAGTGCGTGATTATGTGACTAATTACTCGGTTAATGCCCATGATTTTATCAATTGGTGGGACGATAAAGGCCAGGGAACAGCTATTTCAGTGCCTGAGGGCCAGAATGCCATTAATGTCATGACCATCCACAAATCAAAAGGGCTGGAGTTTAAGGCAGTTGTCATTCCTTACTGCAACTGGAATATAGATGACAAAGGGCGTGGCAGTTTAATTTGGAGTCGTCCAAACGAAGAACCTTTCAATGAACTGGAACTGGTTCCTGTTAACTACTCTGATACGTTATTACATTCAATTTTTATTGAAGATTACCTGAGTGAGCGACTTCATCAGTTTGTGGATAACCTTAACCTGTTGTACGTTGCTTTAACAAGAGCTGAGGAAAGTTTGGTAATTATGGCTGAGAAACCGGCTAAGACAGGTGGGCTGAAAAATGTTTCACACCTGTTATTCCGACTGATCAATCAATTTAACATGCTTTCGGGCATTGACGAAAACCTGGTCAAAAATCTGGTTGAAGGATGGGATGAAGAGGAACATAGCTTTGAGTTCGGTTCTGTCCCTATTCAGGAGACGAAAAAACATGCCGAGACTCAAACAGGCGGACAGTTTAAAACCACTGAATTGGGATCGCGTATTAAAATCCATCCTGAAAGCATTGCTATGAGTTCACCTGACAGCTTAAAACACCTTAAGCATGGTAAATTGATGCACCGCTTATTTGAACTGATTGAAACAAGTGATGATGTTGATACAGCCATCACTAAGCTGGTTTTAAATGGTCAGTTAAAGACCACGGAGAAAGAAAGTGTTAAAGACTTTATTAACCAAAAGATAAATCAGGATCAGGTCAGAGACTGGTTTCAACCGGGTAATAAAATCATCAATGAGGGTACAATTATGGTTCCAACAGGAACTTACCGTCCAGACCGTGTAATCATTAGTGATAATGAGACCATTATTGTGGATTATAAATTTGGAGAGCTTAAACAAGAGAAATATGCTTTGCAGGTAAAGCGCTACATGGATTTACTTAAAAAAATGGGTTACCAAAATGTAAAAGGATACCTGTGGTATTTGCGCGACAAGGATGAAATAACAGACGTGACTGATCAGGCTGTACAAGGAAGTTTATTTTAATAGCCAAAGAAAAAAGTGCACAATAACAGGTATTATGCACTTTTTTTCATCCAATTAATCAACAATAACCTCGTCGACAAACAACCAACTTTTATTTCCGGCGGCTGAGTGCCATTGAGGTATTTCTTTTTGGTTAACTGCCGTTACTTTAACAAAACGGGCAGTTGTACCAGATATATCAATGTTATAATCCATTACCAAAGCTTCACTCTGCAAAGGAATGTTATTGATGGTTGAACCTGCAAGAGTGAATTGATGACCATCCAATGATGTATGCACCCTGATTTCCTGAGGCAGGAAGATCCACGATCCTGTTTGATGCAGGCATCCCACAGTAATTTGAGACAGCTCCTTCACTTCCTCTAAATCAATTGTCACATCAAGATTATCACCCTGAAATCCCTGCCAGTTACCATCACTGAAATTTCGACTGCCACGCAAGCTATTAACGAGCGTTATGCCTGTATCACCCTTATATTTTTCATTTGGTTGATTCATGTACTTAACAGGTTTAGCAGTGGCTTTATGAATACTAAGGTTTATACCAGAAGAATTACCAGCCTTTTTCCCGTTCTCAAAACTACAGGCCTTAATTTCAACAGATGAATCGATATTAATAATCCCATTATATTTCAATGAAGATGTTGTAGGTTCGGTTCCATCGGTGGAATAATAAATATCCATACCGGGCATTTCTGTGCTCAGTTCAAGGCCTATTTGCTTTTCTTTCTCATTAAAGACACTTTCAAACTGTACCGTATACATACTCCTGGCATAGTTTAATCCCATAGCATCGTATGTACTTCCAATTTGCCTGATACGTTGACTAAAGTCCATCCACTCCCTTTCACTCTCATTAGTCCATAGCACCTCGGCCATCGCCGCCATACGCGGAAACGCCATGTATTGCATATGAGCCTTATCAGGCACTTGTTCAGTCCATAAATTCCCTTGCCCGCCTAGTATATGCCGGGCATTTTCAGGACTTAATTCTTTAGGTATCGGATTAAAATTGTATACTTTTTCCAATGGTATATATCCATTGAATGCAATTGGCTCCGAATCAATAGGTCCCTGATAGTAATCCAGATAACAATGCGAAGTAGGTGACATTATTACATCATGACCTTCATTCGCAGCCTCAATGCCACCTTTAAAACCACGCCAACTCATTACTGTTGCATTAGGAGCTAAACCGCCTTCAAGTATCTCGTCCCAACCTATCAAGATACGATTATTTGCCATCAGAAACTTTTCAATGCGTTTGATAAAATAACTCTGTAAAGCATGTTCATCGGCCAGGTTTTCTTCTTTAATACGAGCCTGACATCGTTTACACTTTTCCCATTCTGCTTTGTTGGCTTCATCTCCGCCAATATGAATGTATTTTGACGGGAATAGCTCCATTACTTCCGTAAGGACATTCTCAAGAAAAGTAAAAGTGTCATCCTTACCGGCACAGTAAATATCTGTTATAGGCCACAAGCCGCCCGGCATCACATTAAAAGGACCACCGGTACATGAGTATTCGGGATAAGCAGCAAGTGATGATGTTGTATGACCGGGCATTTCAATTTCAGGAACAATGGTCACAAATCTCTTTTGAGCATACTCAACTACTTCGCGGATATCATTCTGCGTATAAAAACCGCCATAGCTGGCTTCTTCTCCTGGTTTCATTGCCGGACGGGCATCCCAGGGAAGGTCTTCCCTATCAACACGCCAGGCGCCAACCTCAGTTAGTTTAGGATACTTTTTTATTTCAATACGCCATCCCTGATCATCCACCAAATGCCAATGAAATACATTGATTTTATGAAAAGCCAGATAATCGATCAGCTCCTTAACCTCTTCTTTTGTAAAGAAATGACGCGACACATCAAGCATCATTCCCCGCCATTTGAATTGGGGGGCATCCTTAATAGTCAGCCCGCTCAATTGAAAAACAAAGTTTTTCTTTTTGGCAGGAGTATAGATCTCAGGTGAACAAAGTTGTAATAAGGTTTGTAAAGCATAGAAGACGCCATTGGCTTCAGATGCCTCAATCTCTATCAATTTATCATTGATATTTAATATATATCCCTCCCCGGGTAATTCTTTATTAAGGTTGATTACAATGGCATCTTTGACCTTTGTCTGGTCAGAGATACTTAAGGCATTACCGCAATAGTTCCTGATAGCTTCATTAAATACAACAATACCAGGAAGCAACAAATCATTGTTAACCACTATTGCTGTTTTATCAGAAAGTGTAAATACATCAGAATTGGTACTGATACTATTAGGAAGAGGAATCAGTGGTGCTGTACTTGATTCTGTTTTTACACAACCTACAAGTATAGCCAATGAAATAGTAATAAATAGGAGCTTAATTGAATTCATATTTTGGTTTTTATTATCAAGGATAAAATTCACCAAAATCAATCCAATAAGAAACTACGATGTGTTCAATAAAGATAAAGAGTGTTCAGAATATTCATTACAAACACCTGAACAGAAGCCCAATTAATAAATCACCTGCGGTCTTCGGCGTGTAGCAGCCCAGGTGTTATCCATTTCAAACAGATTGTACTCAGGCCATGTTTCAACTGATTTGATACCTCTTTCCATAACTTTTGAAATATCATTTGCTAATGCAGGACCTTTCCAGCTACCTGTATTAAACAATATGACATATGATATTCCATTATCTTTACGGGCCATTAAAGCTGAAGTACCAGCTAAAGTACCTGTACGATACCATGTATTTGAACGAATTCGACGCCAGCCCAGCGGACCATAGTTATTATCATCTTTGCTCACCATGCGGTCGATACTTTCTTCTTTTAAATAATCAGGATAAGTATCAAATCCATCAATAGCGAGCATTAGTTTCATTAAATCAGTCGAAGAAGCTATCCAGCCACCTGCTGCACCCAGCGAATACATATCGTTACCACCGTACGTTCGGAGAACCTCAGTTGTATCTCCCTTATAATCGGCCACATAAAAAGTTGGAGTTGGCTCATAATATTTCACTTCCAGCTCTGCACGTTCATGCAAATGACTACCTCCAATGCGCATATCAAAAATACCAAGCGGATATAGTAAGTTGGTCTGGATATACTTTTCGTAGTCCATTCCTGATGCTTTTGTAATGACTTCTCCCAGTATCATATATCCAAGGTTGGAATAATAGGAGGCCTGACCAGGAGTAAAATGCAGGCGTTTATTTAGTACAAATTGAATGATATCACTTTTTGAAACGGGTAATGGCTTATTCAGAGAACGGGCCACAATGGTTGGCATAAACATTTGATCTCCCCATCGGGTTGTCCATCCCCCGCTATGTTCCAGCAGATGACCAACTGTAATCTTTTCTATCCTTTTATCACGATAATTCAGATAAACAGAATCGTTTAAAATACCTTCAGGCCCAAATACTTTCGAGTCAAGTGTTAGTCCCCCTTGCTCCTGCAGACGCATTATTCCGGCAGCAGTAATTAACTTGGAAATACTGGCAATACGAAATAGGTTACGAGGCTCAACCTTCTGCTCTGTTTCCCGATCGGCATTTCCAAATCCTTTGGCATAAACTAACTCACCATCTTTGGCAATTGCAACAGATCCACCTTCCAAAAGTTCGCGACGCATGAAACGTTCGATTTGCTTTTCAAGGTATTCAAACTCCTGATTATCTGACATAAACCCCGGTACATGAAAAGAACTGGCTTTTGTACCTGGCGGATTAAAATCACTACCATATGATTCGGATTCCGGATTAACCATAGAAGAGGTTATCCATAAGGTGCCCGTTATGGTTATTGCAGCTAGGGATTTATATAGAAACTTCATCATTCAACTATAACAGCTACAAAAATAATGGTTTCATTGCTTAGATGAAACCATTATTAAACATTTGTTTTATATCTTATTGAAATGGTTTAATACTACATCCTATGGCCTTGGTTATTGCAGGGCTGGCTTCTTTACCTGCTTTTACAGACTTTATGGCATCTTCAAGGTATTTTACTTTAACCTGTGAAGCCTCCTGGGGACTGTCGTCGATAGCGCCTATGTATGCTACCTTAAAGCCTTTACCTGTATTATTCAGCAGGAAAACATGTGGTGTTTTGGTGGCACCATATTCTTTGTAAACACCTTCATTATCGAGCAAATATGGAAACTTGTAGTTCTTTGCAACCATATGTGAAAAACCATCTGTCTTAAACTTCACTGAGTCATTCGGATTAATGGCCACTACAGGAAATTTCTGAGGAGCGTAACTTTTATGCAAAAGGTTAATCCTTTCTTCATAAAACTTCGCATAAGGACAATGGTTACAGGTAAAAATAAGTATTACGCCTTCCTGATCATTATAATCCGATAAGGCTACTTTTTTGTAGTCGGTATTGGTGAGTTTAAAATCCGGTGCCTTATCTCCTACTTTTACTTGTGCATTTAAAGCAAATGCACTGATAAGCAACGCCAATACTAATAAGTTCTTTCTCATGACAGCTATTTTTTATTGATTAATTCCTGATACTAATTTCAGTAACTGAGTTAAATTCATCTCACCTTCGTGAAACACCTGTTTGTTTTGATGATATACAGCCGTTGCCGGAATAGCACCTGACCATTCGCTGTTTATCTTATTAATCCATTCATTGGGATTACGCTCATTAAGGAGTAAAACTTCCTGACCAATTTTGTTCTTGTTCAGAAATGGCAGAAGTTGCTTCTCTTTTTGTGATTTAAAATCGAGGCTGACCAGCAATACTTTTATACGATCTTCAGACTGCAACAGTTCGTCCGATTCAAACATTGGTAATTCTTCAACGCACGGCGCACACCATGTTGCCCAAAAGTTAACAACATACAAGGTATCACCTGACTGTTTTATACGATTTAGCAACTGGTCAATGGTTATTTCCTCAGGCTCTTGCGCTTTTAGCGGTGCAAAAAGCGTTATGGAAATAAGCAGCAGTAATGTAAACTGTTTCATAATTATTGAAACAGAAACATTGGTATTTGGTTTAATGTGTGATGTTAACGCCTTGTTAAGATGTAATACCAACTGCCATAACGACTAACAAGAAGCAAACACAGTGGATAAACAACCGATGGTAAATATTGTGGTATCAGCCATCCAAAAGCCAAAGGTACAGCACTACACACCATAAGGAATAACAGGTATAGACGAAAGCTCCCGGCTTTAAAAAACCAAGCACCAAAAAAGGCAACAAAGATGTTAAAAGGAATGGCCCATAACATATTAAAGTTTTCGCCTGTTACACTATGGCGCGATAAAAACCACAAAAAGAAAACTAAACATCCAACTACCCCTGTTAGTAATAAAAACAGTCGATTAATGATAAGAAATTCCTTTTTTCGCTTCAACTCAAAGTAAGCCAACACCAATGAACCAATAAATAACAGGTAAAACAATAAGGCAGGCGTAAACCAGCTTTTTTGATTAGGATTATCAAATGACAAAAGTGTTTTTGTTTCACCTAATATAGGCTGTGAGCTGCCTGGTTTGTATGCCCCTTTCAAATGCTCCATCAAGTAATCGGGCAAAAACATTTGATTGTAAAGATTGGCGTCATCATCTGTTTTCATCCCTAAAAGAATGTCAAGGCCATTTGCAATCCATGGCATCTGTGAGTCATACAAATGTATCATCTCACGATAAGTATATTTTTCAGCAGCCAGTTCATCATATTGTAATTCACTGTCTATATTATCCTCTATAATATCACGAATTCGAGTCGCACAATTATCAAACAAAAAATCATAGCGATAATATCTGTTTTCAGGTTTTGCATTAAGCATTATAGCATCAAAAAACTGCTGTTTCTCTTTTTCTGAAAAGTTTATTAACTGTTCCCACACGCTTCGCTTTTCATATCCATAATTCCGCAGGAATGTGCGATAATTACCAACCCTGAGCATATAGTTCAGATTTCCATTGGCAAACTTCAGGTAAAAGTTTGGTGTATCAAAGTCGAAGGTGCCATAATTAAACACCCAATCAAATTCTGCGACCGGATCATTTACCCTGATAGCACTGTGACCAAACAGAGAGTATAGTTCATTTCCCGGCGAACAGGTTAACAGAGAAATCTGAGCCTCTTCAGACAATTTCTTTTGAGCTGTACCTGTCAATTGAGAAAGCAAGATCAGAACTATTAAGGATAAGTATCGCATGGTATTTTTTTTGTCGAAGATAAAAAAATATACTATTGTAATATTGTTTAATTGGTGTTTTGATTTCACTTGCAGGTTAATTATTCATTAATATGAAGCCCCTGTTTTCAGCCAATTCGGTTTTATTAACTTATCACTATTATCTTTGTGCTAAATATTTAACCTATGCCAAACCGAAAGGACCAACTAATAGACTATATCAATGGTGAATGGAGCGGTGAGAACTTCAAAGATCTGGCTCTTGAACTCTATGAATCACCTGAAGATATTAAGCTACTTCTGCAGCTAAACATGCACGACAACCCGAAAATAGCATGGCGTTCGGCCTATTTGCTTGATTTAGCTCATGACATCAATCCGTCTATTCTTGATAATTATCTCGAATTGATTATGGAGCGGACTCCAAAGCTATCTAATCAG
>JAKSBD010000231.1 GCA_022361295.1 Bacteroidales bacterium | reverse complement strand
TTTTGCAATGCCAATTCATGCGCAACATCCTCAGCACGAACAATAAGTTTAAGGTGAGGATAGTGTTTTTGCGATAATTCAACCAGCTTATCTATCTGATGTCTTTCACTCATCGCTATAACCAGTGCTCTGGCTTCTGCTGCACCAGCCGCATCTAACATATCTTTCCGTGTGATATCACCATAATACAACTTGTAACCAAACTTTTTGAGATATTGGACATTGTGCGGATTATTATCAATAATAGTCAACTTTATACCGTTGGCATTGAGAAAGCGCCCCAGCACCTGACCAAATCGCCCAAACCCGGCAATGATAACAGGATGACCGTTGTCTTCAAAATCATCATTATCCAGTTGGGTTGTTTCATTTAACCTTGGTTGTATCACGTGTTCATTAATAATAAACAATACAGGTGTAATTAGCATTGAAAGGGCTACAACTATTAAAAGAATGCCGGAAGTAAATTCATCATATATGCCATTTTGTGAGGCAAATGTAATGAGAACAAATCCAAACTCTCCTGCCTGCGCAAGACTGAAAGTAAACAGCATATTATGCGACTTCTCAAGCTTAAAGAGTTTTCCCAAAGCATATAGCACAACCAACTTAACTCCAACAACTATGGCTAAAATCAACAATATCATTTGCCAGTTATTAAATAGTAAATCAAAATTGATACTGGCGCCGACCGAAATAAAAAACACACCTAATAATAATCCCTTAAAGGGCTCAAGATTATCTTCAAGTTCATAGCGGTATTCACTATTTGCCAAAACAACACCGGCTAAAAAGGTTCCCAAAGCTGGTGACAGACCTACAACATCCATAAAAACAGCAATACCTATTACCAAAAGCAAAGCAGTTGCAGTAAACAATTCCCTTAATCCGGTTTCTGCTATTAACTTAAAAATATAATGGGCCAGATATCGCCCGCCAACAACAATAACACCTACTGCTGCCACTATGATCAACAGTTGTTGCCAACCTTCACGAAAAGCCCCTTCATCGGCAACGGTAGTATCTGTAACAACCTGGGTAGCCAACAGGGCCAGAATAGCAAATATTGGCACTACCGAAATATCCTGCATTAAAAGAACAGAAAAGCTATGCCTTCCTCCTCTTGTCTTAAGCATTCCTTTCTCAGTAAGCATTTGCAGTACAATCGCGGTTGATGAGAGGGCTAAAATCAACCCTGTTGTTATTGCCTGTGCTGTATTTAACCAGAAAAAAGCCGTGATTCCTGAGAAAATCAATGCAGTGAAACCTATTTGCATCCCTCCCAATCCAAATATGAGGCGTTTCATGCGCCACAACATACTAGGGTGCAACTCCAAACCAACTATAAAAAGCATTATAACAACACCAAATTCGGCAATATGCATAACACCCTCCCCTTCACTCCCCACTAACTCAAGGGCAAAAGGGCCAATAACGATACCAGCAATAAGATATCCAAGAACAGATCCCAATCCAATTTTTTTGGCAATCGGAACAGAGATAACTGCTGCCAGCAGGTAAATCATTATTTTAAAAAATATTTCGTCGAGATGCATAAAATCTAAATTTGCATGTGTAATATCTGCTAATATAAGAATAGCTTATTGATCGCCGTTGCCTAATTTTTTAATTAGTTGCTTATATTGAATCTTATAGTTTTCTATTTCTTCTTTCGTTAATAAATGAACACCATGCACCACAAAAGGCTTTAAGTACTTCATTTTACACAAGTGAGCCGACTGATTAAACGGCAATAAATAATTATCAATGGGATAACGATTTAAACCTCCGGCAGCATAAGTTGCTTCTCTCCCCCCGGTTGTTATGCAATTCATCACCTTTTTCCCCTTTAAAGCATTAGCATCTTTACCGTATGCAAAACCGTGCTCCAAAACCAGATCAAACCACTCTTTTAACAAAGCAGGTGCACTGTACCAATAAAACGGGTGATGCCATATAATAACATCATGCTTTAAAAGCAAGCCTTGCTCATACTTGACATCAATGAAGAAGTCGGGATATCGCTCATACAAGTTATTGATCGTTACATGATCCATACCATCGACTGCATCAATCAACTCCCTGTTAACCCGCGACTTCTGCTCCATAGGATGAGCAAATATTATCAGTACCTTCTTCATATCTTTAGTTTGATACATAAAAATAAAAAAAAAGCCCTTTTTTGAAATAAAAGGGCTCTGCAATTATCGTTTTAATTAATGACTAACCAATCCACTCACCTTTCAAGGCCTTTTCAAAACGTTTATTAACTACATTCCAGTTTACAACATTCCAAAAGGCATTTATATAATCTCCTCGTTTATTCTGGTAGTTTAAATAATAAGCATGTTCCCACACATCGATCGTTAATAATGGAATACCTTTTTGTTCTGCAAAATCCATTAAAGGATTGTCCTGGTTAGATGACGCCACTACCTGAAGTTTCCTCTCAGAGTCTAGAATTAACCAAGCCCAGCCACTTCCAAATTGTGTTTTAGCCGCTTTTGAAAATGCATCTTTGAATGCATCAAAGGATTTAAAATTCTTTATCAGATGACTTAGAAGTTTAGCGGAAGGTTCCCCTCCGTCAGGACTTAAGTTTTCCCAGAATAACATATGATTGTAATATCCGCCACCATTATTCCGAACAGCATCGCCGTGTTTGGATACTTCACTAAAGATAGCAGGCATCGAAGTTGTTTCAAGTGCTGTGCCTTCAATGGCAGCTGAAAATTTCTTAAAGTAACCACGGTGGTGCTTGTCGTAGTGCAACTCCATTGTTGCTGCATCGATGTGCGGCTCTAATGCATTGTAAGCAAATGGTAAAGCAGGAAAAAAATGACCACTTATTGGGCCCGACTTTATTTCTGACTTGGCAACAGCTTTGGTTTCTCCACTTTTGCCAGAACCTGTACAAGCTGCAGCTGCTCCCAATCCTACTAAACTGATAAATTGTCTTCTCTTCATAGTCTTAAGTATCCATTTTAAACTCTTAACAAGTTCTAACTGCTATTGTTCAGTAAAATCATAGCATATCATTAATCCAATAGAACATAACTGGTTATTCATCAAATATTAATGGATGTTCGGTTAAAAATTGCTTTCTTTAAAGTGAATAAGTGATCAAACTATGAATAAAATTCTCATCCCTTTTCTAATTTGTCTCTGTGTTCTTAATACTTATGCACAAAAATCATCAACAAAGAAATATGAACAAAGAGCTGACAAATACTACAAATATTACAATTACGAAAAAGCGCGCAAGGACTACATCCGTGTATGGAGAAAGGACAAGGACAATACTGATTTATTGCGGAAGATTATAGATTGCTACCTTAGTGACAACACCACGCGTGAAGAGGCTTTACCTTACGTTGAGCAGTTGATTCAACTCAAGCCAAACGATTATGAGGCCTTGGTAAATAAAGCGATCATACTATTTCATGCTCACCAGTTTGAACAATCCAGGGAATTAATACTAAAAACAGAGCCATTGATTGCTAATAATGCTGATCTACTAAAAAAAGTGGCTACCCTTAAGAAAAACATAGAAAATGCTGAACTTTATATGTCGAAACCATTGGATGTATCGTTTATAAATCTTGGCAAAGACATTAACACTTCACGCAATGAAGTGAGTCCCTATGTTACCCTTAAAGAAGGTGTGCTTTTTTATGCTTCAGACAAGCGATACAACAGCTATGCAGGTATTTATTACTACAACATATGTGTCAGCGAAAAAGAAAAGCTAAACTTTGAAAAAGGAAAAACTATTGGATCTCAAGTCAATTCAATATATGATGAAATGGTGGCCGGCATTTCGCCAGACGGTTCAAATTTATTTGCCTTTCACAACAGGGATGGCTCTGAAGCAATGGGACATGCAACTTATAAAGGTAATTACCGATTTGATCCCCTGGTCAACTTCGGACCTCCGCTTGATGCCAAAGGATCTGAATATGGTGTTTGGATGACGGAACAAAAGGATACAATCCTGTTTTCATCAGAAAACATAAATGGAAATACTGATTTGTATTATGCAATAAAACTGCCTACAGGTGAGTGGGGCAATGCCCGACAAATACCAGGACAAATCAATACAAGTGGGTATAATGAGAATTTCCCCGTATTGTCAAAAGATGGTAAACGCCTCTATTTTTCGTCTGACAATGATCAATCAATGGGTGGCTATGATATTTTCTATTCTACATGGAATGAAAATAAAAAAGCATGGGGTCAGCCTGTTAACATGGGCTATCCGATTAATGATACCTACAACAACTATAACATCTCATGGGTAGAAGATCGATTTGCCTATGTGTCAGCCATACGTCCCGAAGGACAAGGTAAATACGATATATATAAAGTTGTTTTCAACAATACAAATCCATACAATGCAGTTGTTCGCTGCGATATCAGGATAAAAAAAGACAGGCGAATAAGAATCCCGGATTTCACCCCTCAAATTACTGTCACAGACAACAATGACAACTTAGTTGGCACCTATGTAGCCAATACTGATTCTGCTGATTTTGTAATGGCTCTTACAACAGGTCTATACAAAGTTAAAGTTGAGCATGAAAGCATTGAGCCCCTAAATTACGACTTACTTATTCCTGATAATCGTTTTGAATCGGTAGCCGACAGAATTCGTTTAATTGTAATTCCCAGAAGACCAGAAATAACGAGCAAATAATACTTCAAAATATAGATATAACAAGGGTTTTAACTACTTTTGCCCTTCAAACTTTTTATAAAAAAACGACAATAAAATATGGAGCTTCATCTTAAAAATCCTATAGTATTTTTTGATTTAGAAACGACCGGCATCAACATTGCCAAAGACAGAATAGTTGAAATAGCAATTTTAAAAATCAACATTGATGGCACTGAAGAATCGCATTGCTACAAAGTGAATCCAGAAATGCCGATTCCAAAGATTACTTCTGAAATTCATGGTATTTATGATGAAGATGTTAAAGATGCTCCTACTTTTAAGGAATTAGGAAAGCAACTTGCTAAAATAATGGAAGGGTGTGATATTGCCGGTTTCAACTCCAATAAATTTGATGTGCCTTTACTGGCTGAAGAATTTATTCGTGCTGAGGTAGAGTTTGATATGAAAAAACGAAAGTTTGTTGATGTGCAAACCATCTTTCACAAAATGGAGAAACGAACGCTTGGGGCTGCCTATAAATTCTATTGCAATCAGGATTTAAATAACGCTCACTCGGCTGAAGCTGACACCAAAGCTACCTATGAAGTACTTAAAGCTCAACTGGACAGATATGAAGAATTAGAAAACAACATTGAGTTCCTGAACGATTTCTCATCCTTTAATAAAAATGCTGATTTTATTGGACGAATTATCTTCAATGATAAAGGACAGGAAGTATTTAACTTCGGTAAATACAAAGGAAAGGCCGTTGAAGAGGTTTTGGCCAAAGACCCTTCATATTACGGATGGATGATGAATGGTGATTTTCCATTATTTACTAAGAAAGTATTGACGAATATTAAATTGCGAAACTTCAATAAATAAGCAGTTATGAAACGAACATGCAAATTTGATTATCCAAATTGACACACAAGAGGATGATTAAATTTATTTGTGAGTTCCATCCCGATTAATACCGGGACAAGTAGTGACCATTGAAAAATAAATTTAAACACATGAAAATTTTATGCATAGGACGCAACTACGTAAAGCATATTGAAGAACTGAACAATCAGGTGCCGTCAGAGCCTGTTATTTTTGCGAAACCTGATTCGGCATTGTTATTGAAAAATAAACCTTTTTTTATCCCCGATTTTGCCGAGGAGTTTCATCACGAAGTTGAATTGGTGATAAAGATCAACCGAATTGGTAAAAATATAGCACCGCAATTTGCTCATCGGTATTACGAAGAGGTAGCATTGGGTGTTGATTTTACGGCGCGCGATTTACAATCTGAATTAAAAAGCAAAGGTTTACCATGGGAAAAAGCAAAAGCCTTTGATGGCTCTGCTGTTCTCTCTAAATTCATTAGTAAAGACAAGTTTACTGACATTCAGAATATTAACTTCAAAATGGAGAAAAACGGCAATGTGGTGCAAAATGGAAATACCGGTCACATGATCTTCCCTATTGACCGCATCATATCACATGTTTCGCAGTTTTTCACGCTTAAAATAGGAGATTTAATTTACACAGGAACACCAGCTGGCGTTGGACCCGTTGCTATTAACGATCGCCTTAAAGGGTATATAGAAGATGAATTAATGTTTGACTTCCTGGTTAAATAAACGCGTTGCCTGTTAATCAAAAAACAATGGAAGAAAGTAATGATATCACTGCACTAATATTTCTCATTTTTGCTCACATAATTCTAAGCACATGGGCCATTCGTAAAGTTCTATTGGATAATTATTATTCCAAAAGCAGAAAAAAAATAATGAGTACACTGATAATATTGCTTCCTTACCTATTAAGTTTAATCGTCATCATATTCTTTAGTCCGGTTAGTAAAAAAGCAAAAAGTAAACACCGGTACATGGAGGCTGGTTATAGAAACTATACACGTTGGTCGTAAAGCTTTTAAGTAACAACAGTTGAATATTAACTACCTGCATCGCCCCCTTGCACAAGGGCTGGTAGACAAAAAAACACCAAAGCCAAAACCAATAAAAACATATTCTGCAGCTGTATCATTCCAAAAGACGGTTGCATTGCCTTCCTGACCAAAGTAAAATATGGCATAGGCAATTAAAACACAGGCAATACAATAAAGAAAAGTACTATAAAAGAGAGGAGATGTGATAAGACGCCTTATCCAGCTCCTCTCCTTTTTTATTTCGAGTTTCTTAAACCTAAATGTTTCCATACTATCGGCAGGTGTAACCCAAACTGTTAATTATTTCTTTTACAGTATCCATTTCAATTTTAGTCCCCTCAAGCGTAACGGTCTTTTCACTCAGGTTTACTTTGGCACTATCAACAAAGGACAATTTTTCAAGGTTTGTTTCCACATTGGCTTTGCAATGATTGCAAGTCATACCATCAACCCTGATAACCTTTGTGGCAATCGGACTAAAAGTAAACTGACCGGCCGCTTGCTGATTAATAACAACAGGCTTCTGTTTTTTGGCCAATCTGTATCTTTGATAGTAGCCATTGATTATTAAGCCTGTTAACACAATACCCGATATTATCTGTAACCAGTTTAATCCATCGTGGTGCTCATGTCCAAGGTGCTGCTGAGTTATTTCAGTAAACCAATGTACCGGCAGGGTATAATCTATCAGCAAACCAAAAGCCAGGGCCCCTCCGATAATGGTTGACAGGTATGTCAGTAAACTCTTTTTTCCAAGCACTTTGCCTATCATTGTAATGGTGGCTGCATTGGTAGCGGGACCAGCCATTAACAGTACAAAAGCGGCCCCTGGACTAATGCCCTTAAGTATTAAAACGGCTGCCAGTGGAATAGAGCCGGTGGCACAAATATATAGTGGCACCGAAACCAAAAGTATCAGTAACATTTGAACGAGTGGCGGCAAGTTTAGCAACTCAAAGAAATCATTGGGTATTAACGCCGAAATAACAGCTGCCAGCACCAATCCAATCACCAGCCATTTTGATATATCCTGAATAAACTCAACAAAACCATATCTGAAAACATCAACAAGCTTTTGCGAATTGGTCTTCTTTACTTCCTTTTGTTCCTGATATGTCCTTGAATCAAGCTCATTTTTAGTAACCACACTTGTTATCAACCCACCGGTCACACCAGTTATTAATGCAGCCAATGGCCTTACTATGGCAAATGGCAAACCCAATAGTGAAAAGGTTGCCAATATGGAATCCACGCCTGTTTGAGGGGTCGAAATAAGAAATGACACCGTTCCTCCCTTTGAGGCTCCGTTTTTGAAAAAGGCAGCTCCTGTTGGTATAACACCGCATGAACACAATGGCAGCGGTATGCCAAACACTGAAGCTAAAACGGACGATCTTAATGGTTTACCACTAAAATAGCGCTCAATCTTTCTTTTTGGTATAAAAGCGTATAGCAAACCCGCAAAGAAAAATCCCAGCAAAAGATAGGGTGACATTTCACCTAATATCTTCACAAAATCATTCAAAAACGTAAGTATATAATCAAGTATATTCATTGTGCAAAACTATTAATTATGACGAAAACAACCTTGTCAATCATGATGATGTCCATGATGACGCTCATTATCTGTTGTTTTTATATCTAATAAAACCGAACCAGAATCCTTTAACAAACCTATTGACCACTTTATAATAACCAGCGAACTGACAATAGCGGCAATGGTATCAATAAACGGAATATCCCATATCATGGCGACAAATAACCCTAAAATAGCCGATAAACTGGTTAGTGCATCCGCAATCACATGAAGGTAGGCTGCTTTTATATTATGGTCGGAGTGTTGATGGTCGTGATGCAGCAAAAACGCACTGGCAATATTAACCAACAAACCAATTATCGCCACCGCTATGGCCTCTCTATAAACAATATCAGCCGGATTATAAAAGCGCTCTACAGCTTCAATTATAATGACAATAGCAAAAAGTAACAGCATTAATCCACTGCTATAGCCAGATAATGAAAGTATCTTATCAGAGTTGCCATTAAAGGATTCTCTTTTCGACAACTTTCGTACAAGAACGTAGGCCAGCCAACTTAAACCAATAGCCAGTACGTGCGAGCCCATGTGAATACCGTCGGCCAATAAAGCCATAGATTTGGTTGTAAGACCAAATACTATCTCAACCACCATGGTTACAGCAGTTAATAACACCACCCAAAGGGTCTTTTTTTCATGCGAATGTCTTTCCATTGCTATTGGCTCATTTTGTTATACAAATCTAAAGACTGTAAAGTGTATATGAAATACCAATTTGTTGTGGTTTTGTTCATGAAAAATCGAAGATTAATGATTCACAACCAGTGTTTGTGAAAAGACATATCGTGTATAGGAGAGTACGTATTACTGCTTTGATTTAACTAACCATCATATAACCAAAAAATCCTCCCGAAATGGAAGGATCTTAAAGGTGTCTATATATCAATATCTACTCAATCACTTCAACATTATACTCCAAAGGAATCATTCCATTTAATGCCGGCAATCTATCAGAAGGGCTTGACGATCCGATAAATAACTTGTATTCACCAACAGGAAGAACCTTTTGTCCATCCATATTAATCTGTGCCAGTGTTTCTTTATCTATAATAAATGACACATTTGTTGTTTCTCCGGCACCTAACACAATACTCTGAATATCCTTCAGTGCGCATATTGGCGTTAGGAAGCCGGCATCGGATTTACTAACGTATAACTGAACACTCTCGTTCTGTATCGTTACTCCTTTATTGGTAATACTTAAATCAATCTGAATAGAACCATCTGCCTTCATTTGGGCTTCATCAGATCCGTCCTTTTTATATTCAATGGCATTATAACTTAAACCAAAACCAAACGGATACAATGGTTGTCCTTCAAAATAACGATAAGTCCATCCGCCCTGCGAGATATTATAATCCTCAAAATCACCTAACTGGTCTGTTGACTGATAAATAGTTAATGGTAATTTACCCGATGGCGAGTAGTCGCCAAAAAGCACATCAGCAACTGCATGACCTCCTTGCTCGCCCGGATACCAGGCCCATAAAACTGCATCGGCCAACTCATGAACCTCTGGCATGGCAATGGCACTACCCGACAT
>JAKSBD010000436.1 GCA_022361295.1 Bacteroidales bacterium | reverse complement strand
GTACCATATTTATTCGTTTATACGATGAGAGACCACCCTTTATAGGTGGTAGTGACAATGCTATTACACGAAACTGGTATATCAGCCATTCAAGTCTCAATGTTAGCGATGTTACAGCTACATTCACATATGCCGATAGTGATGTGCAGGCCCCTGTTGTTGAATCCAACCTGACTTCAGCCGGTCGCTTTGATGGTACAATATGGCAGGTCAATGAGTCAGGGGTATCGCACAATCATGCTTTAAACCAGATTACACTTACCAATGCATCTGCCATAACAGGATATTGGATGCTTGGTGAAGATACGGGGTGTTTTGATGACTTACCGACTGGTAAGTTTACCGTTCGCAATGGCAACTGGGATAGTGGAAGCACTTGTAACGGAGGTGTTATTCCCGCTGTTGACGGCAGTGAAGATATTACCATTTTCCATGCTATATCAACAAGTAATACAACTACTACCGGGCATGTTAACAGTCTTACTGTTGAGGCCGGGGCATCATTAAACCTGCGCAGAATGGCACTAACAGTTGATAATGATGTTAATATATCAGGTACTCTGCGCGACTCTGATTCCAATAGTCCTGCTTTTAATATCTCAGGTAATCTGAATATTCTCTCAGGGGCATCATTTAATCTGGAACACAGTGAAACCTCTGTTACCGGTAATATGGTGGTTGATGGAGATGTTTCTGATAGTCAGGTGAGTGGTTTGCTAAATGTCAACAGTAACCTGCAGGTGAATGCAGGTGCCACTTTCGATTGTCAGCGAGGTAATAATACCATTACCGGAACTACAACTGTTGATGGTATTATTACCGATAATGATGGAAATGGTAACACTACATTTACCGATTTAATAACAATTAGTGCTACTGGTTCTTTTACCTCAAACAACTACGATTTTGATTTTCTCAACGGACTTGAAAATAACGGTACTTTTACCAATAGCTCATCTTATGTATTGGATCATGATGTAACAATCTCAGGAACAGGAGAACTGCAATTTACCAATGATTTATACATTGCCGATAATGTCACCTTAACCAATCAAAATACGGGAGGTATCACCATTACCGATCAACTGGACGGTCAGGGAGCAAACGCAATGCTTGTAAACAGTGGATTGATTAATTATAATGACAATGACAGGGTGCCGATGAATACAGGTATTCTTGATTGTTCGTCAAATCCCAATACATTCAATTATAACCGCACTGGTCGACAGTATATTAAACCGATAAGCTACTATAATTTAATTTTGGCCGATAATGTTAATGATGGTAACTACAATGACGACAAAATTCTACAAGGAGCAACACAGGTTCTTAATGATCTGTCAACATCCGGTTTTGTTGATTTTGTCTGTAATAATCACGACCTGACTTTATCAGGCGCTGTCAATCATGCATCATCGGGCGCCTTTTCAACGGGCACCAATACCGTTACATACAATGGAACGGGTAATCAGGATTTGGCAAGCATCAGCTATTCAGGTAATTTGGTAATTGAAGGTTCCGGAACAAAATCCTTACAAGCCGATGTTGCAGTTAGCGGTACGGTAACAGTACAGGGAACAGCCACTTTTAGTTTAAATGGGAATACCCTTACTACAAGTGATAATATAGTAACTAATACCGGTGCTGCACTTGAGGTAAATGATAATGCGGTATTACAACTTGGCGATGCAAGCACATTAACCAATAATGGTATACTTCGGGTTGTTGGTTCAGCTGGTAATCCGGCAACAATTACCACTTCGGCTACTGGCGGCTATCTGATTAATCAGAGTGATGCAGCCGCGGCATTTCATGCCTTATATGCTGCGTTTGATGCAACGGGTGGTATCACAATAAGTGACGGAGCTGTTGATGCTACCAACAATTTTAGTCATACGTCATTTACTAACGGTACGGGACAAGAGTATCTGCAGTTAAGCGGTCTGGAGCCGGTTGGAGGATTGACATCTGTTCAAAGCGCTGTTTTTGATGCAGGACCGACTTATAATATATCCCGCACTGCCGGTACAACAACAATTGAATTTTCGCTGGCAACGGGGGCATTGGCAGGTGAAAATTTTGATAATGATAATGGTAATCCCGGAACACTTATTGAATGGACTGATCCTGGCAATGTTTTCTACTCAACTGGTAATGTGTCAGCCGGATTAACATCAAGCTGGGCGCGTAATCAAGACGGATCGGGCGGTAATCCGGCCGATTTGAGCAATGGTACTGCCATGCTTATTGTGCAGGATGGACATACCGTTACTTTGGACAGTAATGGCGATATCAATGTGCGTAAGCTGACAGTGGGTGAAGGAGGTGCCAATGCCTATTTTATTATTGGCGCCGATGCTACTGTTCAAACATTAACGATTCAGGAATTGTTGGATGTGAATGTCCTGGGAGAAATTTCGGTGGGCTCCAATGCATCGCATCATTTGCATTTATATGGTAACCTCATTAATGACGGAGTTGTCGATCTTCAGGCTTCTTTTACTTCTGTTGCCAATACCCATTTATATGGAAATATGGAAATCAGCGGTTCGGTAAGCCCTGTTTTTAACGATATAGTATTTGAGGCAGGCGCTACAGTGTTAACGAATCTGCCCATTGATGTAAATCGTCATATTTACCTCGAAGCAGGCGCTGTGTTTAATGATGGTGGTAACGCCCATACAGTTGAATTTAACTGGATTAACAATGGAGGAACGTATACAGCTTCAGGTAACCTGGAGTTTGATGGAGGTACTTCTGTTATTACAGCAACAGGTACAGCCACAACATTTAACAACTTAAGTTTTACAGGAGGCGGACTATCATCCGTTTCTGAGAGTATTGATGTTACCGGCGATTTTATTGTTTCCAACGATACACGTGTTTCTGTAGCTGATAAAACAATTAATATCAATGGTAATTTTACCATAAGTGCCGGTTCGGAGTACATTCAAAATGCCAATACCACTAATTTTATTGGAACCAATGCCCAGGCTCTTGATTTTTCAGGTACGACAGCTTTTTATAATGTCGGCTTTTCAAACGGTGGTGCATCTGCCAAAAGTATTAATGGTAATTTAAATACGGGAGGTAATTTAACCATTAATGACGGTGCAACAGTTGATGGTGCCGGCAGTCATGTTGTAGGGCGTTACCTTCGTGTTGACGGGACTTGTAATTTTACCGGTTCACTCACAATGAATAATGGATCAACTGGTTATATTGAAACATCCAATGCGTCTCCGGCCACTGTTAACCTGGGGACTTGTCAGCTAATCATTGACGGTCGTATTTATACACGACATACTGTTGGTGGAAGTAAAGCTAATTTTGTTGTTAACAATGATGTTGATGTTCAAAGCGGTTATTTAGTGTTAAATAACAACACTGCTCTGACAG
The DNA here is from genome assembly GCA_022361295.1 of Bacteroidales bacterium. Taxonomy (GTDB): domain Bacteria; phylum Bacteroidota; class Bacteroidia; order Bacteroidales; family Marinilabiliaceae; genus Carboxylicivirga. The sequence goes on along the minus strand of JAKSBD010000436.1, from coordinate 12,885 downwards.
GGCAAGTGGGGAATAGCTTAACCTTTGCAGCTGGAACATCCCTTTATATACGAGGTGTTGATAACTTCCCCGGAGGATTTGGAACATTCAATTTTGATCCGACTGCATGGGTACGATACGATGCTTCATTTGATCAAAATGTTCGTGGAGGATTTACATACGGACAATTGATGTTAGACAATCCGGGAACAAAAACAGTTGATGGGGCCGTTGAAGTAACCGGTATTCTTGAGGTACGCGATGGGGCTGTTTTTGATTTAGGCAATTTCTCGCATACTTTTTCAGGTTCTAACCTGCGAAGCGAAGGGGGAACACGTGGTATCATTGAGGGAAGTAATTCTACCTTAATCATTATAGCCGATGCTAACCAAACAATTGAAGAAACGGGAACCAACGGTTATTACAACTTTGGAAATTTAATTCTCTCATTAAATGGCGCCAGCCAAACCCGTACCAAAACAATTCAAAACGGTACAGACCTGCGAATCACAGGGAACTTAAGTATTTTAAATACAGGTGGTACAGATGCTATTCAGCATATTGTCAACCTGGGAACCAATAATATTACCGGACCTGCCAATAATATGTCGGTTGGTGCCTATTGTGAATTACAAACGGCCAATGCCAGTTTTGGAACAAATGTTATTAACAGCTTTGCAGGAACTAAAGTAGCTGATGTTAACAGTACTGTTTATTACAGTTTAAATGGAGCTCAGCAAATTGCCAGCGGACTTATTTATGGTAACATTGAATTAAACGGAGGTGATAAAACAGCAGAAGGCGATTTGACAGTCCTTGGTAACTTCAGACGTGTAGGTGGTACACCTGTATTTTATGACGCGGGAGGTACACACACCATTCATGGAAACTGGAACATGGCTAATGCTGCCTATTATACAAGTGTTTCTGCCACAGGAACAATTGTGTTGGATGGTGCCGATCAGGATATAGATGGTGTCAACTTCAATAATCTAATTATTTCTAATACAGGTTCGGCCAACATTTTCCGCGACATTACGGTATTCAATAATTTAACTGTTGATAACGGAAGTACCTTAAACTTAGCGGCCGAAAATCTATCCATTGGCGGTAACCTGCTGGTTCAGCCAAGCGGTGTATTTACACAATCAACCGGTCGCACAACCTTTAATGGAACAGGTGCGCAAACAATAACTTCAAACGCTGCGAGTAGCCTAGGCTATTTATCAATAAATAAGACCGCCTCACCAGCACAAACGGTAACTGTTTTATCAGAGCTGCATATTAGCCGAAACACAGACATACACGCTAATGCAGGGGTTCTTGATATTTCAGGACAGTCGGTGTATTTTGGTGATAACTTATATGTTTATGAAAATACCTCGGCCCTTAACTTTATAACAGCCGGTAGTACAGCCTTTTTTAACGGATCTGCAGCACAAAATATTCGTAACTATCATGCTGGTGATTTAAGTTTTCACCATATTGAATTCTCTGGTGCTGACAAAACATTTGAATATAGTAATCCGGCACCCGACCGTCCGGCATCACGTAATTGTATTGTTAACGGTAATTTTACAATTAATGGAGCTGTTGTAAATGGTTATACAATTGACTTTTATGTGCAGGGAGACTGGATAAACAGCGGAACATTCCAGCACGGCAACAATCGGACAGTGTATTTTAATAATACTACAGATCAAAGCATTAGTTCTTCTTCATTTGGGAATGTGATTTTTACCGGTGATCAGAATAAAACTCTTACCGGTGCTATTGCAGTAAGTAACAACCTGACCATTGATGGAACAGCTAACCTGAATGCTGCTGGTTATAATATTACCGTTGGTCATGAGTGGCATAACGAAAATAGCGGGACCTATACGCATGGCAATGGTAAAGTGATTTTTAACTCAAGTAGTGAGGCAGATCTATATACAGGTAATACCGGTGGATTACCTGCCGGTAAAGAGTTTTACGCTGTTGATTTTAATAAATCAAGTAGGGCAAATCTTCAGGGCGACCTGGTTGTGTCCACCGACTTAACTGTCAATTCAAGTGAGTTAAGAACACATGCTTTTGATGTTTACGTAGGAGGAAACTTTGTTAATGCAGGAACCTACAACGTTAATAACTCCGCCAGTACACTTACTTTAAACGGAACAAGTGGTAATACCTATACTTTTGATCCTAATGGCGCAACCTTGCGCGAGTTGGTAATCAATGCATCAGGTGCTACCTATGATTTAGCAAGCGATTTTGCCATAACAAGTGTGGATATGAACCTGATGGCCGGTGCTTTGAATCTTAACGAACACACCCTTCAATTGCAGAATAGCGGAAGAGCAATTAATATTAATGGAGGTACACTAAATGTTAATGCAGGATCAACCATTCAGTTTACAGAAAATCAAAGTCTTAATCTAAATTCAGGTGTGCTGCAGCTGATTGGTGAAGCCGGTAAGCCGGTAACACTTGAGAATACCCATACAAATGTCAATCGCTTGTTTACTGTAAACGCAACAGGCGGTACATTACATGCCTTGCATTATCATATGCAAAAAGGGGTAATCAACATTGCAGGAACTGCAGTGGTTGACGCGGTTAACAACTTGAGTAACGGTACATTTACAAATGGATATACCACAACTCCTTATTTAACACTTGATATCGATTTTGCTGATTTTGCGGTAACTGATTTGATATTCAATTCAGGTGCTCAGAATAATGTTTACCGACCAGCCGGGCACAGTGGTGTTTTAAATATTCAGGATGCTTCAGGTGGTATGGCTGGAGAAGTGTTTGAAAATGATCCGGACAGCCAGGTGGACTGGACATTTCCTTCAGGCTTTTTCTGGGATGGAGGCGGAAATGGCGTTTCGTGGAATGACGCCATTAACTGGGATGGTAATACCATTCCGGGCAGCAATAATATTGTATACCTGAATCATGATAAATTAGCAACTGCTTATAATATTTCGATTTCAGGTGCTGATGCGGTTTGTAAACGTCTGAATATGGATACGCAGGGTGGTAACCCTATTTCGGTAACTGTTGGCAGTGGTCGAACTTTGGACGTAGAAGAACACATAAGTATTGCAGCTAATACCACACTAAGTCAGGCTGATAACACAGCATTAATAGTCCTGGGTCATAACTGGACCAACCTGGGTACCTATAACCACGGTAACTCAAGTGTGACTTTCGATGCTGCAGGTGGAAATTATATTATCGCCACCGGAGGTACAGGAGCAGGTAAAGATTTTTATAACCTGACCTTCAATGCGCCTTCTTCAACATATGTGCTGGATGCTCCAATGACAGTTGTGAATAACATGACCATAACCGATGGAACACTGGATTTGTCATCGCCAAATAATGACTTGAACATTGGAGGTAACTGGCTTTTGGATCAGGCCTCCGGAGGAGTGTTTATACCATCTACTGCTGATGTTACATTCGATGGTGTTGCTCAGTCAATTACAAACGGAACCTTCTATAATGTAAATATTGCCGGAACAGGCATTAAGACCATCAATTCCAATATTGCAATCGACAATACCATTGTAATTAACAGTGGAACAACGCTTGATGCACAGGAAAATAATCTATATGTACGTGGTAACTGGACCAATAATGGAGGAACATTCTCACAAACAGGATTAGGCTCGGTTAATTTTGATCGAACAGGTGGTAATCAGCAAATAGATAATGGTTCGGCAAGTACTGTATTCAATAATATTGCATTTTATAACAGCGCTTCTAAAACCTTATATAATGATGTTGATGTCAATGGTAATGTATTAATCAATGCAGGAAGTGGACTTGTCAATATTAGAACATTTACGTTAAATGGTATTGGTGCTTCCAATGAGTTGACCAATAATTCAATTCTACAGATTGAAGGGGCATCTAATTTCCCTGGAAGTTTTGAAACACTTAATATAACATCGGCTGGTGAGGTACGCTATTATTCAGACGGACCCCAGGATATTTATCCGACAAGCTATTATAATCTTCGAATGAGAAGTTTATCTGATGGCGTCTCTTCTGCTAAAACGGCTTTAGGCGACCTGGTTATTAATGGTAGCTTATATATAGATGGTAATCTGCGAGAGTCTGTTTTGGATATGTCAGCTAACGATGCCAATATTACACTTACCGGAGGTTTAAGTGTTACTGCCAATAGTGGTATTACCTGGGGAACTGGCAACGCCACTATGGAACATGTTGGTTCTAATTGGAATATTGATGCTGATATTACAGGTTTTAACCATTTAATATTGAGCGGATCTGATGATAAGGCATTGGGTGGTGATTTACACCTGACAGGTGACTTAACTGTACGTAGTAATGTTGATCTAGAATTATACAGTAGCAATAACCGCAGTTTATTCAGGTTATTAACAGGTGAGGCAGGAAGTACTTTTACCATGGAGATTGGTGCGCGTACATTAGATGCCAGACCTGACGCAGCTTTTGATGCAGTTAGGGGAGGAGTTGCTATAGCAGAAGGCTTTGGTACTTATACTTTCAATGAAGGAAGTACTTATTTCCTTTATAGCCAGGATGCTGTTCCTCAAACGCTCAAAACAGGTATTAATTATGGTAACCTGAGTTTTAGGGGAACCAAAGATGTTACATCAGATGGAGTGGCTGATCTGATTGTTAAAGGAGAATGGGATATAAATGTATCAACTTATTACGATGGGGGAAGAGATACCTATGTTGCCGGAGCCTATGCTTATGTAACCCGTTATATTCCGTCTTCAAATGCGCGACGTATTATTCTTGATGGTCTTCGTGATCAGCGTATTAGCGACGATGTGGATAACTTGTTGGAAACAGCTGGTATCTTGTTTAGCGGAACCGGAACCAAAACGATTGGTGATGGTAATGATGTCATCTCCATCGATGGAGATTTAATCATAGATGCCGGAGTAACTGCCACCACAGGACGTAACATTACATTTAACGGAGCTAACTGGACCAACAATGGAGTTTATACTCAAACCGGAGGATCGCTGACTTTTGCAGGAGTAAGTGATCAGACTATAAACCCTGGTTCTTCTGATGTGAATAACTATTTCAGAAGTGTCTATTTTAATAATGCTTCAACCAAGAATTTTGTTACAAATGGAGCAGACATTAATGGCGTATTGACCATTAATGCAGGTACAGTTAACCTTGGAAGTTTATCGCACACCATTTCAGGAACAATAACTAATACAACTGGTGGTGTGTTAGTTAGTTCCGCAGCTAATATTGACTTGGATGGCGCAGGGCAGAATGTAAATACACCTGCTTTTGAAGTCGGTAATTTGACGACTTCAGGCAGCGGTTCAAAATATTTGTATTCAGACTGGACAATTCATGGCGATTTATTAATCAATGCAGGAACAACCTTAAATACACGTTCCAACAGCACCGATTATGATATTTATATTAAAGGTAACTGGACTAATAATGGAAGTTTTACAGATAATAGTTCAAAAGTAACATTTGATGGTAGTAGTGCATTCATTACTGTTACAAGTGGAGGTAGTAATTTTTATGATGTAGAATTTGCCCCTTCAGCTGCTGTTCAATATCAGTTATTAAGTCCGTCATCCCGCTTCGCCAATGTAATGACAATTGGAGCTGATGCCGAGTTAGACCTTAACGGTCAGGCGCTTTATATAGGGCGAAACAATGCATCACAACGTACGCATACTGTAAACGGAACCTTAACAATCGATGAAGATGCATATCTGTATGTCAATAACTATCCGCAATCAATCATCAACATTGAAAGCGGAGGGCAGTTAAATATCATTGGTAGCAGTGCATCGAGTGTAGCCACACTTTCAAGTGAAACGACTGATAACCGTGATAAAACAATGATCAATGTACGATCGGGAGGAACACTTGCGGCCCGTTATTATCTGATTGAGTATATTGCCGATGCCGGTATCAATATGGAAATGGGATCTACGTTGCATTCAAGCAACAACTTCTCCGATGGTACATGGCTGGGCATGAGAAATGTTCAGGATGCCCGTTACCTGATATTAGAGGCAGATTATGCAGGCGGACCAATTTCGAATGTGTCATTCAATTATAATGCCGGTGTACCTTTGGTGGGTAAACACTATAATGTTCAACGAATCAATGCAACGGTGGGCAGCCCTATTACCTTCGATAATGTGAGTGGAGCAATTGGAAGCTACCGTTTTGAAGAAGATGATCAGGCTGCATCTGATACAAACGGAAAATTACGCTGGCCGGCTATTACAGAAACCTATTGGACCGGAGCTGTGGATGTAGACTGGCATGTAGCTGGTAACTGGGATAATGGTATTCCGAGTGCGACCATTGATGCGATTATTCCTGACGTAAGTGCCACTACAGGTAATAACCCATTTATCCTGAACAGTGCCGCTGAATGTAAGAGCCTTATTATTACGGATGGTCGATTGAGAATGGAGAACGACCATGATTTGACAACCTTTGCTGATGTATCTATTTCAGATGGACTATTGTATGTAAATTCAACAGGTTCTGAAATAAACGTTGGTGGTGACTGGTTAATCGGAACGCATGGTAACTTTACCCACGGTGGTGGTACTGTTAATTTTGTTTCTGCCAATGGATCTGTTTCAATTGTACCTGGTGATTCTGAATTTAATAATATTGTCTTTAATAATGCAGTTACCATATTTGATATTGCAGCAGCAAGCATGACTGTTGATGGCAATGTGTTAATACAAAATGGTACAGTGTCTCCATCGAGCAATAATTATCGATTTGATTTTAAAGGCAACTACCAGGTTACCGGAGGAACCTATAACACCGCTGTTAATGGTACAATAGCACTTTGTGCAAATGGAGATCAGGTTATTTCAGACGGTATTTTTGATAACCTGGAAGTGTCGGGTAGCGGTAACAAGCAATTTAACGGCACCGTAAATGTGAATGGTAATACAAATATCTTATCAACATTAAGTGCTCAGGCCGGAAGCAACATCGATTTTAAAGGAGATATGGATATTGATGCCGCAGGTACTTTTAATGATGGTGGCGAAAGTCATACGTTTAACGGTACCAACTGGTATGGCGATGGTGCCTATGTTGGTAACGGAACAGTTACCTTTAACCGTACAAACGGTGATCAAAACCTCTATAGTGGCAGCTTCAATAACCTGGTAATAGATTGTTCGGGTCGAATACTCAATCTGCTTGGCAATGTTAATGTGACTGGTGATGTTACTTTCAAAACCGGTATCAACAGGGTTGATCTGAAGACCAACACAATAACCAGTGATGGTAGTGGTAATTTAATTATCGAACCTGGTGTAAATACCTATGTTTATGGAGCAGACAATTTCCCGAAATCATTTGCTGCCTATAACATTGATGCAAGCTCTACAACCTATTACTATGGATCAGCTGATCAAACTATTGCAGGTGTGAGTTATGGTCATTTACGTTTGAATAATGCCAATATTAAAACACTTGGTGGTGATACAGAAGTAAAAGGTCATTTGTATTTCAACTCTTCAACTCTAGATGCTGGTACAAATCATTATCAGCTTTCTGTTGGTTATCACTGGTATAATAACAGTGGTACGCCAGGGCACTTTATTTGCCGTAATGGAGAAGTGGTTTTCAACGGTTCGGTTAACCAGAATATATATATCGGCGGTTCAAGCTCCAATGATTTTTATAACCTGACTGCTTCTTCATCAGGTAATGTTCAGGTTGCCAATAACCTGTCGAATGATTTTGTTGTTGAGAACAATCTGAATGTCACTAACGGAACATTTGATGCAGAAGGCAGAACGATATATGTAGGTGGCGATTTAATGGCAAGTGCCGGCGGACGTTTTACCAATAATACAGGAACCTACTACCTCAATAAAGCTTCGGGAACTGCTAACATAGGTGTTAATGGTTCTTCATTGGGGAATTTGACTATTAATAGTGGAGCAACATATACCGTGCAGGATGAGGTAAATATGACAGGCAGCTTTAACCTTATTTCAGGAACATTTGATGGTAACGGTAATGTAATTAACATAGGTAATGGATCCACAGATGTGATTAATATTGACGGAACTTATATTGTAGGTGCCGGAGGTGTATTAGGAATAGGTAATGGTTCATCATTGACAGTAAGTAATACTGGTAGTATTGAGGTGGTGGGAAGCACCTCGGCTATTGCCACGGTATCTAATAATACCTCGGGTGGCCGATATAACTTTACTGTTGAGGGCCAAATCGCAGCCGAATATTATATTTTCGAATACATGTCCAATACCGGTATTTACCTGATGCCTTCATCAACCATTGATGCGACCAATCACTTTAGTAATGGTACGTTCTCTAATGGAACCAATTCGGGTCAGCTATTCCGCGTTGAGAATACACAAAGCTTTACAGAAGGAGGTGGTAACCGTATCGAGAATGTTTCATTCCCGAATAACCCGGGAGGAAGTGCATCCAACGTGGCCAAATATACAGCAGGCTCAGGAGTACTTGAATTCTATAATTCAACAGGTATTTTTGCCGGGGAGAATTTTGATAACGACCCGTCTAACCTTATTAACTGGACAGGTCCGGTTCAGCTCACATGGAACGGATCGGTTAGTACAGATTGGAATACGGCCAATAACTGGACAGCCAGTTCTGGCGGACCGATTGTTCCAACTTCGGCCAATAACGTTACTATTGCTAATGCGACTAATCAACCGGTACTGACAGTAGCAGGTCAGCAAACGGGTAACCTGACCATTGATTCAGGTTCTGAAATAAGGATCAGTACACCGGCCGATGCAGGGGCTATTGATCTTGATGTGAATGGAGACCTTCAGATTGATGGTACATTGCGCACTATTTCAACGGATGACTACATTACTGTGGAGGGCAATTGGACAAGAGGATCAACAGGTGTTGTCTTGCTGAATGGTAATGTTACTTTTGATGGCGTGGGTGGTGCCAAAATCATTAATAACCGCGGAACCAGCTTCCATAGTTTAACAATTGCTGGTTCGTCGCAATATTATCTTGGTAGTACTCTCACTGTTAATAATGATGTACGGATCAATGCAGGTTCAACCTTCGATCTTTCATCATCAAATTATACCCTAACAGTGAACGGTAATTGGGTCAATAATGGAACTTTCAATGCACAGCAAAGAAAGGTAGTGTTCTCATCAGCAAGTGGTCCGGTTACTATCCATGCCGGAGGTTCATCTTTTTATAATGTTGATGTCAATGCACCAGGAGTCACTTATAATCTCACATCAGACCTGGATGTAACAGAGATATTTAACTTGCAGGCGGGTACACTTGATGTTAATACCAATACACTAGCTATTGGTAATGGCTCAGGAAGCGATGAGTTCAATATCTACGGTATGGTTAAGATCAATGAAGGAGCGACGCTTGATATGGCCAATAACGCCAGTTTAATTGTAAATAGCGGTGGTGAAATTGAACTTCTGGGTACCGATGCTGCTAATATGGCGACCTTAACAAGTTCATCAGCGGGACGCTATTCATTTGATGTGACATCTGGAGCTTCCATTAAAGCACGTTTTTATCAGGTTGATTATACCGATGCTGACGGATTATACATGCACCCGGGTGCTAATATTGATGCAACGAATAACCTGTCAGACGGTATCTTTTCAAATGGTGCTTCAGGTGGTAGTTATTTAACCCTGTTGCATGAAATGGGGGCTATTGAAACGTTAAGTAATCTGGTGTTTAATGCTGGTCCGTCGTATTGTGTAACCCGTACTTCGGGAACAACTGTATTTGAATTTGAAGATGCCAGCGGTGACTTGGGTAATTATCTGTTTGAAAAAGATGATGAAGCAAGCCCATCTCCATCATCTGGTTTATTACGTTGGCCTTTTGTCAACCTTTATAGTTGGGAAGGAGATGTAAGTAATGACTGGTTTGATGCCCGTAACTGGACCAGCGATGTGATGCCGGATGCCGGTTCAACAGTTACTATTCCGGCCGATGGTACGGTTATTATTAATAATTCTTCAGCTGTTGAGGTTCATGGTATTGATATAACTGCTGGTGGAACTGTAACACTGCAGCCGGGAGGACAGTTAACAACCAATGGAGATGTGAACACCAATGATGGTTTTATTATCCAGAATACTAATGACAGCCCTGCTTCATATATTAATCATGGCAATGTTAATGGTAATATAACTATTGAATGGACCTATGGTGCTTCACACTGGTGGTTTATGGGTCATAGTATTGATAATCCACAAATGCAAACGTATCGTGACATGCTGCCGGGAGTTGGTCAGAGTTATGCCCTTTATGATTACCAGGAGCCGGGTACCTTTGCGAATCTGGCGAAAATCGGGGGGTATGAATTTCCGGCCAATGATCACATTAGAGGATATCAGCTGAAAGTGAAGAAACAACAAAAGCTGGTTCATTCAGGAACATTAAATACGCAGGCAAGTTATGAAAAAGTTGTACAGACAGGCTGGCAGATAATTGCCAATCCATATGCATCTTACTATGCCTTGCAAAAGGATCCCGGTCAAACGGGAGATTTTGCCTCAACAGATGGTACTGTTTATGTATCTGATTCAGATACCAATGATGATAGGCAATTCCTGACATTTAATGTATTCTCAGGTTTACCTGTTCCTGGAGATTTTGACGGTGTTATAGCTCCAACACAATCATTTTATATTAGAACAGCAGCCGATGCTGTGGTTGGTACCGACAAGATTGTAATGAGTGCTTCAAATAGAATTCATGATACCAATAAAGCGACCCTTAAGTCGGGTATAGTGCGTGAACAAAATGTATTACGTTTAAAGCTTAGTAATGAATCAGGACTGACAGATGAAGCAGTCATCGCCCTTTATCCGGAAGGAACCACGGGAATGACAAGGCTGGATTCTGAGCAGCGCATGTACTCAGGAACAAGCTACTCCTATGTTTATTCTTTGGTTGAGAATACTAAAGCGGTTATTAATGTGTTGCCGGAGATGTTGCTTGATTTCAAACAGCCAATTGGTGTTCAGACCAAGGCAGGTGAACAAACCCTGCAAATTAGTGGTATTGATGGATTAATAGCTGATTACAGGATTGTTTTGGAGGACAAGTCAAATGGAACATTGACAACAATGAATGACGGGGTAGAGTATAACTTTACATCTGACGAAGGGGTTGATCACGACCGTTTTGTGTTGCATTTTAAAGTTAAAGGAATTGATGTTCCAACAGATATTGAGGGGGTTGAAGAAGAAAAAGCGATTGAGGTATATGTTGAAAATCATACAACTTTAATGATTTCATGCGAATGGGATGTTAGTCATAAAACACTTGAACTTTATAATGTGTCAGGTGCTTTAGTTATGAATAACGAATTTGAAGGCGATTTCTTTAAAGAAAAATTAAATATTCAACCTGGTGTATATATCGTTAAAGTGAGCGGTGGAGATCAATTATATCAACAAAAAGTCTTTGTAAAATAGATGTATGGATATAAGCCTTAGAGCAGATATTCTATATCACAGAATATAAAAGAAGCATCACTATTTACCATTTGTGTATATAGTGATGTTTTTTTTGACAGTTGAAAAACAAATAACGCTCTGAAGTTTTGATTGTTTGTTAAATTTCATCTAATAACCCGGAGTCATCTGATGAGTGGATTTTCCAGGCTATGACTCACTGTTCCCTGCCTTTCCCTGCCTTTCCGTGTTTTCTGTGGTTCTTAATTTTTTTTTTCAGTGGTTCCAAACTTTCTTCCGTGCTATTCCGTGTTTTCAGTGGTTCTTAAACTTTCTTCTGTGCTTTCCGCGGTTGTAAATATACATGCCCAGGTAACACCTATATATCAGCAGGTAATATGAATAAGTAATAAGGTAGCAAGTACATATGCACAGGTAGCAAACATATATGCACAGGTAGTAAGTATATATACACAGGTAGCAAGTACAAATGCACAGGTAGCAAGTACATATACACAGGTAGCAAGTATATATACACAGGTAGCAAGTACATATACACAGGTAGCAAACATATATGCACAGGTAGTAAGTACATATGCACAGGTAGCAAACACATATCAGCAGGTAGTACATCCGCTAAGCACCTCTAATACCATTTAGGGTTATAAAAAAAGCCTGATAGCATAAAACACTATCAGGCTTAAAAACACTTTTCTTATGAGTTTAGAGAGGTAATACTTTAATGGCTTGTTTAAATTCTTCCAATACAACCGGTTTTTTCAGGAACGCTTTAGCTCCGTAATATTCGCAGGCACTAATGGTTTCTTCTTCAGTATCGCCCGAAACAACTACAACGGGAATTCCCATCCACTCTTCTTCTAAATCTTCCAGTATTGAAAACCCGTCTTTATGCGGCATATGTAAATCAAGTAAGACTAAATCAGGTTGTTCAGCAACAATTTTTTTCCATCCTTCTACACCATCATTAGCTTCAACAACTTTCACATCGTAATTGCGCAGCATGCTTTTTAAAATTAACCTGCTATCTGCGGCATCATCAACAATAAGTATCTTCTTCACGATTATTTATTTGCAAGTTAGTACTCGATTCTCCGAAGGTAAAAATACTAAGAATAAATCATATAATCATTTGGTAAATAGGCTGTAGAGAGGGGTGTATCTGGCTAAATTCAGCTTCTGTCAGTAGAATTCTTAAGTTGGTCATCAAAATAGTGCCACTAGTCATAAACATTGGCCAATTTTAATAGTTTGTAAAGGAAATAAATGCTTGTGGTCATTTGTCGAATAAATTAGGCTGTTAGTCAAATATTTATACATGATGGCTTGCTTGTCTTAAGTGTATAAGTGACAGATTATTAATTAGTAAAGCTTGTATTGATTATTTAATACGCATAACCTATCTGCG
>JAKSBD010000286.1 GCA_022361295.1 Bacteroidales bacterium | reverse complement strand
CAGCTTCCAATACAGTCATTGCCCTGCCAATTACAACAAAATCATCCCTCACAGGCTTTAAGCCGGGAGATAGAAACTGATGCTGATACCCCAGCTTATCTAAAACATCTCCGACTAATGCTACAAATAGTTCCTTTTTGGCTATGCTAAATAGCTCCTTATCATTTTTCCAGGTTGCCATATCTAATTCTTTTTATTTTTGCTAAATATTTCGTTTACTCCCTGTACCATCAGCGCCTGCTGCTCTTCAGTCAAATTAAAAAACTCAAAGTCTGATAAATGTGTATCAGATTTTTCGACAATCAGTACTTCACTGCCCTTCAGCATGGCAATATTATGCCACACGTCCTGCGGAACATTATAAGTTATGCCTGATTTCATTAATTCGAGTTCAAACAATGGTCTGTTGTTTTCAATAGATGCAGTTATTAATACCGCCTGACCCTTAAGAAGTACAAATACCTCATCGGTCTTCAGATGGACATCGAGTTTCTTTATATTCTCAACCTTTTGGTTATCATCGTAGTTTAATTGCGCCACCTGCCATCCGTCACGGATTAAAAACGGATGATAACCATCTCCTGCTTCTCTATATTTTTCTATCAATTTGTTTGTTTCTACCATGATATAATTGTGTTATTCATTCACACGATCATTATTTATTTAGCTTATTTTTCTGTATCCAGTATTTTTCAATTTCTTCCAAAGTTTTGCCTTTTGTTTCAGGTACATATTTCCAGATAAACCAGATAGCAGGCATTGTAAGGGTAGCATATAAAAAGAAGGTACCGGATGGCATTATTTATTCAAAAAAAACAGGATTGGTAAGGGTTATCACAAAGCCTGTAACCATCAGTGAGAAGCTTCCCATAGAAACAGCTAATCCTCTGATATTGGTTGGGAATATTTCACTAATGATAACCCAAACAACAGGCCCGTATGAAAATGCAAAGCTAGCTACATAAAACAGTAATGGAATTATCACATATTCAGAGCCTGATGCGAATAAAATTCCTACGCCGGTAAGGGAAAGAAATGCACCTATTACGCCAGTAAGCAGAAGTTTTCTTCGACCAAAATTCTCGATATTCATAATGGCAATAAAAGTGAACAGGGAATTAACCACGCCGACCAATACGGCTCCTAAAAACGACCCTTCGACACTTTGCATTGATTCATTTAAAATATTGGGCGCAAAATACATTATAGCAGCAATGCCACTAAGGTGTGAGAACATTGGCAACAATATTCCTATGGCGAAAGGTACACGTAACATAGGTGAAAGCAGTTCTTTCAGACTGCCCTTTTCAGCATGTTTTAAATCGGCAATTTCCCTTATTTCTTTCTCGGCCATCTCCTCGCCACTAATGCGTATTATGATTTTGCGGGCATCATCGATTCTGTTTTTAACTGCCAGCCAACGCGGGCTTTCAGGTGTAAAAAACAACAAAGTGAAAAATAATAAAGCAATTGGTATCTCAGTTCCAAACATGCCCCTCCATAGTTCTTCAACAAACACCCATTGTCCGAACGAGCTTGTATTATGGCTTATTACACCTGCTGCTTCACCTGCATAACTTAGTACCAACCAATCAACTAAGAAAGCTAATAAAATACCTAAAGTAATGGACAGCTGATAGATAGAAACCATCTTTCCCCGGTTTTGCGGTGGTGTCAGTTCTGAAATATAGATGGGCGCAACCACTGATGTAATGCCCACTCCAATACCCCCAATCATTCGAAAAACAATTAACCAGTTAAAAGCAAATAACTGACCGGATGTGAACCAGAAAGAATTTGTACCGTTATTGAAATCAGGCACCAGCATACAACCAATGGCAGATAGCGTCAGAGCAAAAGCTGCAATAATAAGCGTACGTTTACGACCAATTTTATCTGTTAGTAAGCCCGATACTACACAACCTGCAATTGTTCCCAGCAAGGCAGATGAAACAATCCATCCGAGCATTGCGGGCGATAACTCAAAGTGACTCTCTAAAAAGGAGTTACATCCTGATATTACAGCTGTATCATAGCCAAATAAAAAACCTCCGATGGTTGAAATAAAACTGATAACGTATAAGTAAACCGAGTTTGTCTTTTTCATCTGCTGATAATTGAGTTATTGGCTTAACAAAATACCTGATGAATAATACTTAATCTTAGTTTGTTCAACACAGTTAAACAAGCTGACCAGGTTCATCGCGCATTTTGTCATTTAGTAATTTTATTAATGTTGAAAACTGTTTTCGATGTCTATTTTAGCTTATATGTTTCAACGGCGTGTTGCCCCAGCTCTATATTAAGCGCTTTACCATGTCCATTCAGTTTAACCGGATTTTCTTCAATTAAATCTGTCCTGGAAATGGAGTCTACCGATTTGTGTAACTTCAGCTGAACATTCTTGTCTACGCCTTCAGCTTCCAGGATACGAACTACCACATTATCGTCGTCTTCAGCTTTTTTTATAGTTGTAATTACAGCAAATGGGTTTGAAGTAGCAGCAAAGCTTTTTTGTTCAGGCAGTTCACCTGTTTGTTTTCCCGATTTAGAAACCACATGCATTGGATGGTTTTCAGCAACGCCGAAATGAAATCCGTTTTTCCACCCTTTATCATGTGTGGTAATTGAAAACCTGAAAGTATGACTTCCTTTTTGATGATACCACGGCCCTTGCCAATGACAGCTTTTATGTGTTGATAATAATATCGGGTTAATAACCGGATGCGGAGCTGAACTCATACTTGGATCAACCCAATCGGCAGTAACCACATTGGTAGACATGGTAAAACCAAAACCACTGCCATTAGCTGTTATAAAATTTTGTATTTCACGCGGGTGTATCTCTTCAGACCTTTGGCGATATGTACCTCCCCACGCCGATCCTCCTGGTCGCATGGTCAGTTCATCTTTACCTACATGCACCATACCCATCGGCACATCATAAGATATTTGTGCATCTTCTTCCATATTGAGTGGAAACATCACACGTACCTGACGATTGTGTTGACCTGGCCAATCAGGAATAATGTATTCCAGGTCAATTTGTTTCTTTTGGTGGAAAACAGTGATATTCTGCTTTACTGAAAAGGTATCCATTTCAAAGGCGGATTGAAACTTAGAGTATACTGCTCCTGACTCAACCAGGCTCCAGTAACTTTCTTTCTGGTGTGCACGTTCCATGTTTCCATAATGGGGTGCAGTAACTGTTACAAATTCACCTGCACCACTTCCTTCGTAGCCCATATGGAACACATCACCACCGACCATGGCTGATGTATTAAACACCTCTTTATCCAATGCTTTATCGTATAAACGAGTGATACCTCCTTGTCCGAACTCAATAGTATAAAACTGGTTATCACAGAAATTGGCACCTGCATTAATGGCAGATTTTGCTGCTTTACCTTTTT
>JAKSBD010000304.1 GCA_022361295.1 Bacteroidales bacterium | reverse complement strand
TGATGATTATGGTGAAATAGCATCTTTCACGGGGTATGCCAGTGGTAACAGTACTAAAGCAATAAATATCATTACGAAAGAAGGTAGTCGTAATAACTTACTGGCTGATTTAAGTCTTGGCATAGGAACGAATGGACACTACGATGTTGAAAATACCTTGATGTATGCCAATGGGAAGCACGATTTGACGATACTCAATGACAACAATAATGTCAATAAAAGTCGTGCCGATATGTCCGATTTCAAGGGCTTTGAGGCCCAGGTGAAAAGTAAGATGGGAATGGTTATAAATGATGATCCCCTGGCAGGTGAACAACGCACGCGCAACCTGGCTGCCAATTACCACTTTGAGCCGAATCAATACAAGCAATTATCACTTGATTATACATTTGGCTTACAGGAGAATACCTTGGATCAACAGAGTCATCAGAACTATCAGGATGCATTATTTTATGATACCAGTGATACAAGTACCACCAAGAGTCAACGTCATAAATTGAATTTAAAATACACTTATGAGAAGGGTGACAATAAAGTCATTATCAGTGAAAAGTTTAGTCACCTCGATGGCTCTTACCAGGGGGCTATTCTGAGAGATGGCTATATTGATGAAACAGAATTAAACCGCAGCATAACCGAAAACACCACGGCAAGTCAAGAGTTCTATTCCACCACCTCAGCTATTTGGTTGCACAAGTTTGGTGAAAGTGGCCGCTCGCTGGCAACAATTGCCAATGTTAAAATTAAATCTGCCAACAAGAGCAGTGCGCTAGGGAGTATTATAAACAGTTCATTAAAGGATAGTATTGTTTATCAGAATGAAGAGGATACTGAGGTATTAGAAAATAAAGCGTATGCAAGGGTTTCCTATAAAGAGCCTTTGTCAATATTTTCTAACCTTAATTTTGTGCTAAGCACTACTTATGGATGGTCAACAGCCGATAAGGAAGCCTTATTATACTCATCTGGTAACATAAACAATTCGGTTCTTGAAGATGAATCAAAGTATTCTTACACAATGAACAGGGCCGAAATAGGCTATAGCAGTCTGGGCTTAAAGTTCGTTTTTAATGCGGGAGTGGGCTTTGAGCAGAACATGGTTGATAAGAACTTCATGCTTGATAATGAGATCTGTAATCAAAAGGAAACAGGCTATAATTGGCATCCGTTAATCTTTGGAAAGTATTTTTTATCCAGTAAGCAAACTGTGTCATTCCTGTTGCGAAGTTCAACAACAATGCCCACTATCACCCAGCTTCAGCCGACAGTAACCATGAATGATCCGCTAAAAATTACAGTTGGTAATCCAAACCTTGAGCCCGGGATACAATATATGGGTTTAGCCCGGTATATGCATACCAATAGCGAAAAGTCAAGGTTTTTTACTGCCTGGTTTTTTGCCCGTTATTCGAATGGATTTATAGGTGTGGAAAACTATTTTACCAATGAAGCGCAGCATTATTATGGCTATGATGTTGCGGCAGGAACAAATGTGTTTATGCCAGTTAATCTGGATGGCTGTTTTAATATTATGAGCGGTGCTGACTATGCATTTCCGATCAGACTCCTGAGATCTAATATCAATGTGGGATTAAGCTATACATATAGCGAAATACCGACTGTGATGCAAAACATTGAAGTGGATACGCAGAATCATTCAGGTGGCCTTAAACTGAGTTTAGCCAGCAATATATCACAAAAGGTAGATTTTCTGGTGTCTCATGAGTTGAGTTATAATCAAACGTCAAATTCACAAACAAGCAGCAGCACTCAGTTTGTTCATAACAACCTAAGCGTTGAAGGATCGTTTGAGCTTATTGATAGTTGGAAACTTGGAATGGATGCTTATTTTAATTCCTATAATTATTTCAACGATTATGCAGCTGAGCATTATACTGTGTTAAATGCGTCTCTTACAAAACAATTTCTTAAAGATGACAGGGCCAGCCTGGAGCTAAGGGCCTATGATATTTTGCGGCAAAATCAAAATGTCAGTTTCAATATTCATGAGACATATACCGAACAGGTTCAGAGTAATAACCTGCAGCAATATTTCATGCTCACTTTTAAGTATCAGTTCTGATATTGAATCTCATGTAGTTTATAATACAAATCATGCTGTTGGTTGAAACAACCATCCATCCAGCATTGACAAGAGCTACATTTGAATCATCATAAACGAATATATCATTATTAATTAAAAAAGATAAACAATGAAAAAGTTACTATTTACACTAGCAATTATTATCAGTAGTCAATTGGTAAGTCAAGCGCAATCCTCAATGAACATGGATAACCTTCCACCGGCAGAAGAAAGAGCAGACATGCAAACCGAGATGATGAAAGAAAAGCTGCATTTGACCGACGAACAAGTTCCACAAGTTAAAGCCATAAATCTGAAGGCTGCCGAAGCCATGGATGAGGTAGCTTTGTTGAATGATCGCATGCAAAAGTTTAAAGCTTTTCGTTCTTCACAGCAGGAAAAAGATGAGGCTTTGAAAAAGGTACTGACAAAAGACCAGTATAAGCTATACCAGGCTAGTAAAGAAGAAATGAAGAAGAAGTTAAAGGAACACCGTCAATCAAAGAATTAAGGAAAGTAGCGCACAACTTATTTTTTTAAGCAGATGAATTCCATCGATTACCTGTTGAAATTAAATTGTTTGAATATCCGTAATCATGCATTAGTCCAGGGTAAAATATTTTACAATCAGAAGCTTAATGCAGAGGGGCTGAGTCGCAGAGTTTTATAATAAGACTCCCAAATAACCCAGATAGGTATCGGGGTGTGTCTTTGCGTCTCTTCCGCCTCTGCGGAACAAGTTGTGTTTAGCTTATATGCATCAATACGGACAATCATTTTAAATTATACTGAGATGAAACGATTATTGAATTTATTATTGGTAATAGGCATTTTAGCCGGGTTGTCAGCCTGTGATTCGGAAGATGAATCAATCTATATTTTAGTAAATCCGGCATTAATAGAAGATATTGTTGAGGATTTTATTGAGGATAGTTCATATGGTGTGGAGAAACAGGTTGAGATAGCCACTAAGGTTGCAAACGAGAGTATTACTCATCCGGCAGAAGTTTATCAGGAATCCCTGGTCAATTATTATGAAAGTGAGTATGGGTATTATAATTACGACATGATCTATACAGCTAATCAGCTTGAAAGTGGGATTGAATTTAAATCATCTGCAGATGGAGAATACCAGACACCATATTTGACTTCGGATGACCGGGTTGAAAATGATTGGATGCTGATGGCGATAGATGCAGGTAGTGATTATTATCAAATCAATGGATCATCAACTCGTTTCGGTTATCAGTATTCAAAAACTTACGAAGACAGTTTTAGCTCCAAAATTGTTTTCACGTTTGATAATCTGGAAGTGAACAGGGTAACCAGTAGGATAAAGAAAGGAACTATTGTTTTTACATATATGGGTGAAAGTTCATACGGCGAGACCTATTCTAATAGCGGAACAGTTGAGTATAGTGATTACGTAAGTGTTTTAAGTTTAAATGAATAAGAAAGGGTATGAATAAAAAACAGGCCTGGTCATCGCTGATAACCAGGCCTGTTTTTGGTTGTATACTATACTTTTAATAGTTCGTTAAGTTTTTGTAAACAATTGAAAAATAGATATTCAAGTTAATTTACTTGTTTTATTTAAAAGATTGGCTTT
>JAKSBD010000387.1 GCA_022361295.1 Bacteroidales bacterium | reverse complement strand
TTCCAGCAAGCATCTCCGGAAATAAATTACACCTTGCCGGATTCCAGCAAGCATCTCCGGAAATAAATTACACCTTGCCGGATTCCAGCAAGCATCTCCAGAAATAAAATGCACCCTGCAAGATTGCAGCAAGCAGGTTACTATCCTTTATTACGATTTACTTCTTATTAATCGATTCGAATACCATCATTAGCAGTATTATAAATAGCTGCCTCATCAAATGACGTCATTTTATTGAGCATCGCTACGGCCCCTTGAATAACCGAATAGGCTACGGCCGATCCTGTGCCCTCTCCTAAACGGAAACCCAAATCAAGAATTGGCTCACCTCCCATGAAGTCAACCATTTTTTTATGCCCTTGTTCTTTTGACTGATGCGAGAAGAAGGCATAATCAACAACCAGTGGGTTAATGGCATGAGCAGCCAATAAAGCCGAGGTGGTTATAAAACCATCGGTAATTATTACCATACGACGCGACGCAGCCTCAAGCATAGCACCTGCAATGGTTGCTACTTCCAGACCACCAAAACGCGCCAGGTTTACAATCGGATCATCCGATATTCCATGCCTGGCAATCGCATTTTTTAAAACCTGCGTTTTATTAAGTACTCCATCTGGTGTTAATCCAGATCCGGGGCCTACTGCCGCTTCGATATCTAAACCCGTATAAACTGACAATAGCGCTGAAGCAGGCGATGTGTTTCCAATTCCCATCTCGCCAAAACCTACAACATTTGTCCCTTCGTCAGCTATTTGAGCAATAATCTTACGACCATTATTAAGGGCCTTTAAGCACTCATCTATAGTCATAGCCGGCTCTTTCAGAAAGTTGCGCGTCCCCTTCCTTACTTTGGCATTAATTAATTTTGGATGCGGCTTAAAATCAAAATCCACACCGGCATCTACCACACGAAGATCAAAGCCATACACCTGTGAAAAGAGACCAATACCTCCTCCTCCATCAAGGAAATTTAAACACTGCTGCCATGTAATTTCCACGGGACAAGGACTAACTCCTTCTTCGCAGATTTTATGATCAGACGCAATGGTTAACATTACCGGTTTATTTAATTTGGGTGTTAATGAGCCCTGAATTAATCCTATCTGCTTAGCCATTGCCTCCATTTGTCCCAATGAGCCAACAGGCTTAGCTTTCTGATCAATTTTATACTGCAGCTCCTCAGCCATTTCATTATGAAGCGGAGCAATATTTAGATTATCTAATTTTACCATTGGATTATATACCTTACAATTACACACAAAACAATACAGACGGTCGTTACCGCGTGATTAACATACACTGTCTTTCTTACATCCGAATAGTTTAACGTCCGATCAACTTTACCTATATATGGCTTATCAACCAATTGTCCATGATAGACATTAGGACCACCAAACTGCACATTTAATATGCCCGCCAATGCTGCTTCCGGATATCCGGCATTAGGACTGCTGTGTTTATTACCAAATTTAAATACGAACAACAGTGCACGATAAGAACAACTCACAACCAGCATTAATAGGGCAGTAAGCCTGGCCGGCAAATAATTTGCCACATCATCAACATAAGCAGCAACACGACCAAAATAAAGGTATCGGTCATTTTTGTAGCCAATCATCGAGTCCAGCGTATTAATCATCTTATAGACCATCATACCCGGCACTCCCAGAAGTACAAACCAAAACACCGGGGCAACAACTCCGTCACTCAGGTTTTCGGCCATTGTTTCAAGGGCCGCTTTTTTTATTTGCTGCTCGCTTAATTGAGATGTATCCCGACCCACAATGCGGCTTAACTGTCTGCGCCCTGCCTCAACCCCTTCGTTTTCAACAACCCTGAAAACAGCTATCCCTTCTTTAATTAATGTTTTATTGGCTAATCCGTAAAAGAAAAACAAACAGGTGAGCATTACAGTTAACCACGGATTCACTTTGGCCGATAAATACATAAGAAAGTAAAACAGTAGATAAACCATTGCAATAAGGCCAATTGCAACTACAGCTCCTTTCAACAGCCGGTATGTCCCCTTATTCAATCGCTTCTCACAAAAAGAGATGGTTTTACCGAAATACACAATCGGATGGGGTAAAGCCACCGGATCACCCAAAACAAGATCAAGAACATAGGCAGTGAAAACTGCGCCACTCATCAGCAGTAAACTTTCAGTCATCATTGAAAAATGGAATTAAAAGCCTCAACTAACAAAGCGTTTTTCTCACGCGATAATGTTGCAAGCCGAATATGATTGTCACTTAAGCCCCTGAAGTTAGAGGCATCACGAATTAACAAGCCAAAATCTGTCACTAATAATTGCTTAAGCTCAGCAGCCATCATTGGTGTTTTCAACAGAAAATAACCCGTTGACGAAGGCAGTACCTCTATTCCATTAATTTTCTCTAAATCCTGTTGAAACTCATTTGCTAAACCAAGGTATGCTATTCGCTCCTCTTCTCCTATAATGGTATTTTTGAGTGCAAATTCTCCTGCTTTTAAGGCCAGACTGTTTACCGCCCAGGGTGGTCGGTATTGAGCGATCTTTTTTATCTGCGTATGATGCCCCAGTACATAACCCAATCGCAGGCCGGGCAGACAATAGTTTTTTGTCATTGACTTCAGGATCAGCAAATTCTTAAACTTACCAACAAATGAAGCCAGCGATATATCCTCAATACAAAAATCGGCATAAGCCTCATCTATCACGAAAACAGTCTGCGGATTCCCTTTCACCAAATCAAGCAATAAATCACGTGAATAAACCTGTCCGGTTGGATTATTGGGGTTGCACAACCAAAATAAACCTTCCTGTGTAGTCATTCCCTGGGTTATAAAATTACTGCCGCAAAAACTCACCTGATGACTATGAACCTGGCAAGCATGCTCGTATTCTGAAAAAGTAGGCTTAATAATACGACTCAATTCATTTTTATAGCTCTGTGCTATCAGGAATATGGCTTCTGCTGTACCGTTACAAACCAAGACCTGGTCATCTGCCAGGAAATGATGATCTGCCAACATCGAAGTAAGGGTTTCACATTGCAACTCCGGATAGTTGGCAACACAATCCATCTCATCTTTTAAATAATCGAGTAACCTGGGATGTGGACCTAAATACCAGGTATTTGTACTAAAATCAGCTTTTATCTCATGGTTAAAACGGTACAAGTCATTTCCATGATGAAACTGTCCGCTCTTACTTACCATCTGCACCGGCACTTTCATATATCGATTCAATATTTATATGTTGGCG
The DNA here is from genome assembly GCA_022361295.1 of Bacteroidales bacterium. Taxonomy (GTDB): domain Bacteria; phylum Bacteroidota; class Bacteroidia; order Bacteroidales; family Marinilabiliaceae; genus Carboxylicivirga. Next base: position 18,088 of record JAKSBD010000387.1, on the reverse strand, counting down.
CAAATGCTGAGCCAGTCGATTGTATTCTTCATCCTTAAAGCTGCTGTAACAAAAGCCTTTACCATTATCATCACTATACGGTTTTAGCAGTCGGTTGATAACGGGAGCATTGTCCAATATACCATGCATATAGGTTCCCCAGCAACGTTCATCTTTGTAAATGCCATCAGCATGACCATGGGGCGTTTTAACCAAAGATTTTGCTTCAGCCTTTAATTCACTTTGCCCCATATGTATCTCATACCCCTTACAAAGCTCATCTTCATCTAAAAAATAAAACTCTTGCTGAACAGTCTTTTTCCCATCTGTGATGATTGTATCAAGGGGTAACAATCCTATTCCTTCAATATCAGTCACTGAGCCTTCAATTTGCTGAGGATCACGAATGGATTGTCCCATCATTTGATAACCACCACAAATGCCAATAACCGATTTACCCGCGGCGTACATTTTCTTTAGCAACTGAGGAATATTCTTCTCCCTGATGTATTGTAAGTCTTTAATGGTACTTTTTGAACCGGGCAAAATAACAATGTCGGCCTTCTCCAGCTGAGACAGATCAGTGGTATAATATACATGTGCGCGTTGGTCAAACTGCAAAGCATTAAAATCGGTAAAATTTGACATCTGCTGCAACTTTACAACAGCGATATTAATCTTACCCTCAACAGCTTCACTATTACGCTTATCAAGCACTACTGAATCCTCATCCTCAATGTATATATCTTTAAAATAAGGCACCACGCCCACAACCGGGATACCTGTTAAATCTTCAATGGTTTGACGTCCTTCGTCAAACAAACTCACATCGCCCCTGAACTTATTAATGATAATACCTTTAATCAGTTTTCGCTCATCATCATCGAGCAACATAATTGAACCGTAAACACTGGCAAACACACCACCGCGATCAATGTCGGCCACTAAATAAACATCCGCACCAACACGCTTTGCCATGCGCATATTGACTATATCCCTTTTTTTCAGGTTGAGCTCCGATATTGATCCTGCTCCTTCCAACACTATTGGTGAATATCGACTATTCAGGCGCTCAAAAGCCGCATAAGCTTCATCAAACAGCCTGGCATTATCGTCTTTACGGAAATACTCATAAGCAGAACGATTCCCCACAGGTTTCCCGTTCAGAATTACCTGCGACATCATTTCTCCACTAGGCTTCAGTAAAACCGGATTCATATCGGTATGGCAATCTATGCCACATGCTTCGGCCTGAGTAGCCTGTGCCCTGCCTATTTCAAAGCCTTCGGGCGTCGCATAACTGTTTAAAGACATGTTCTGAGCCTTAAAGGGTGCCGGGCGATAGCCATCTTGCTTCAATATCCGGCAAAATCCGGCATTAATAACACTTTTACCGGCATCAGAACAGGTACCAACAAACATAATTGGCTTTAAATCTTTCATAAGTAAGGGGCTGAAAATTTCGTCAAAGATAGTAATTAAAGAAGAGCACTCTTGTTTTTCGTTTATTCTTATACCACATTTTTTCAACAGTATTAAACAAATACATATATCTTTAAAGCCTTCTAATCCTATTTATTGAAAAGAAATGCAAGAGTCAATTAACACGAACCAACCAGAGCTAATAAGCTGTAAAAATTGTGATCATCAGTTTAGTGGTAAATTCTGTTCCAATTGCGGGCAATCGGTTAAAGAACTGGAACGCCCCATAAGATTTATGATTGCCGACTTTATGGGCACTATCATCACCTTTGACACACGTTTGGTTAAAACACTTGTTACCATACTGTTTAAGCCGGGATATTTAACAGTTGACTACCTTAGTGGAAAGCGGGCACGTTATATGCCTCCGTTTCGCTTTTACCTGTTCGTCAGTTTTGTTATGTTTTTACTGATGTCTTTTATTACCAATAAGTCAATTAAAGATAATTACGATTCGTCAAAAGAAGATATTGCGCTTACAAAGAACAATGCTACTGCCTTGATTGATTCAGTTCAGAATGGAACAGATTCGATTTATGTTGCAACACGCGAAGCTATCAAGACCGAATTAGATAGTGCATCTATTGACTCTACTGATTTAGATGATATTGACAGTTTTATTTCATCGATGGAAGAGGTGGTGGAAGATGTTGAAGACGAAGATTCGAAATATGGCAAGACTGCAAAGATGATAAAGGATTATCCGGAACTGTATATCAACAAGCTATATCAGTTCACGTCCTGGTCGCTATTCCTGTTTATGCCCATCTTTGCCTTTTTGCTCTGGATCAGTTTTTATCGAACTAAAAAGCTTTACATTGGTCACCTTATATTTGCGCTGAATATCCATTCATTTATTTTTACCGTTACAGCCATTGTTATTGGCGTTAACCTCATCTTTAAAAATTATTCAACAGCGTGGATCGGCTATTTGTATTTTCTTGTACCCATATACCAGGTAGTAGGTGCACGCCGAATTTATAAACGCAAATGGATAAATTCATTTTTTAAAATGACTTTAATATGGATGATGTATGGTTTTGTTTGGTTAGTTGGCCTTATTATTATTGCAACATTGTCATTTTTCGGCCTCAATTAAGCTTTACTCTCTTATAACCTGGTAACGAAGCAACAAGCATAGGATTCGTCTGTTTCAGGGATTTCGCTGAAGTCCGTTTGCAGCACATCTGTACTTTGAGCTAATTTTCTATCTTTGCAGCATTAAACACTCTGAGTTGAATAAAATATTAAATGCCTGGTACAGGCTTAAAACTCAGATTGAAATGAAAAAAGATTAGGATAGATGATTCAGATTGATGATAAAATAATCAGCACAGACATTTTTGAAAAAAGATTTGTGTGCAACCTTGATAGGTGCAAAGGAGAGTGTTGTGTAGAGGGAGAATCGGGTGCTCCGCTGGAAGATGATGAAGTGGAAAAGATTGAAGAAATCTATCCGGTAATAAAGCCTTTTTTAACAGAAAAGGCCATAGTGGAAATTGAAAAGCAAGGTAAATGGATTATTGATTCTGATGGCGATAAGGTAACACCAATCATCAATGGTCGCGAATGCGTTTACACCTATTTTGATGAAAAAGGCATTTGTAAATGTGCTATTGACAAAGCTTACCAGGAAGGTCTGGTCGATTTTAAAAAGCCAATATCATGTCATTTATACCCAATCAGAGTCACTAAATACCCTGACTTTGAAGGGTTGAACTATCACACCTGGCCAATCTGCCATCCGGCTCGCGAATTTGGCAGCCAATTAGGTGTACCGGTTTATAAGTTTCTTAAGGAACCTATCATCCGCAAATACGGAGAAGCTTTTTACAACGAAATGGAAGACGTTGAAAAAACACTTAAACAACAAGGTGTTTTAAAAGGATAAAAGATTTACATGTATACCAAGAAGGCACGAAGAGCACTAAGTTTATTCTTAGTGCTCTCGTGCCTTTGTGGTAACACTTACGATTTGCAACTCGCAAACAATTGTTTCTGACTTTTGATACAGCCCCTTTCTATTTTATTGGTATATATATCGCCGTCAGCCATTGTGCCGGGTCCGTTTCCTTTGCAGGGTCATTTAAATATATCTCTATCGGATCAACCTTTTTGTTAACCTTCAACTTCTTATAGCGCACATAACTGTAGGCTGATGCCCAACCGTTACCCAAATGCTCATAATCCCCCTTGAACAGTACTTTGACAGCTTTAATATCTGGATACTCGCTCGTATAAAAGCCATTACCGGCATTTATTGCATTTTTAATTGGTACACCCGAAGAATAAGTACATTCAGGATCGGTGAAATCAAATTTGTGATAGATGGAGAAGGCCATTTCAGGTTCCACCTTCTCACTTTCACATAAAGCATTAATCTTTCCGAATGCCTCTTTCATTGACGGCCCGACTTCATACATGGGGCATGTCTCCTTTAAACCGACAAACTTAAATCCTTCAAGCTCTGAAACGCCTTCAATACTTACTTCCGAATCTATCTTACCTTTTTCGAGCAAATCTTTAATCATCTTAAGGCCCCGCTCATAGTCCATGCCAATCCATGGCTCCATTTTTTTGGCCATAAACTTTAAGAAAAACGGCATTGCGCCTTTCATGCCCCAGGTCAGCTCACACCCTTCTTCGGCATCGTTAACCTGCCAGTAGACTTCTGACTTTGATTTAAAAGGCTTTATAAAACGAATCTCTTGCTGAATTGACTCATTCTCTTTTAATTCTAGATGTTCAATCTCACCCGAACCAACCAAATCGCCAACCCATCCATTAACAGCTCCTACTCCAATACCATCATTTGTGATGCTAACCTTTGCATCAGGCTCCATGCATAACCATGGCGACCACGCCTTCCAGGTTTTATAATCAGAAACCAAAGCATAAGCTTTTTCTTTTGGAGCCTTAATAATCATTGATTTTTTAACATGATAAGTGCCATCCATACTAAGTAGCCAAATAACTAGTCCCAGTACGATAACCCCCAGTGCAATTAGTGCTATACTCATAATTAACAGGTTTAAATTTAGCAGGAAGATAAAGAAGTTTTCAGCTTGAATCAAGTTTAATATTTCAACAAAAGCGGTTGACTGTAAGCCCCCTCTGCGCCGTACCTATTCAAAGCAGCTACACGAACCAGGTACTCTTTTTTGAGCCTTGAATTCTTCTTGGGTAAACGGTATTTATTATCATAGCTGACATCCTGAATCATATGAGCACTATCTGGATTAAAAGCCTCGGTTGGGCTGTACAAATAGATAACAAAACGCGTGGAAGCATCGGCCTTATCAGCTTTCCATTTTATTCGCCTGGAATTGGCTTTTAACTTAATGACCTCAGTATTGTTTTCAATAGGCTTTTTACGATCCATATGAGGCACTAAAGCCCTGTTGGTGTAAAACTGATTAACCAGTGAATCCTGAAAACCCATGAGGTCACGCTTAAAATGCTTGTAGCTGAAAAACACATTCCCGTTTAAGTTCGGGTAGGTCCTGACGCGTCTCATCTGGTAAGGTAATTGTGATTTATCCTGCCAATCGGGCTTATCACTTCCCACCCTGTAAACGCCATGACCAATATAAACAGGCACACCGCTGTGATTCTCATTCCACCAGTCAGACAAATGGTTATAATTAGCCACCGGATGAGAGGTTCCCCAATATAACTGTGGCACCACATAATCAATCCATTTGTTTTGCATCCACAGTAGAACATCGGCATGCAGACCATCATAATTGGTGGTGCCGGCTCTCGATTCAGAACCTCTCGGGTCATCACTTTTATTACGCCAAACGCCAAACGGACTAACGCCAAACTGCATCCATGGTTTAACAGATCTTATTGTAAGCTGTAAAGACTGAATTGTATTATCTACATTATGACGTCGCCAGGCATTTATATCATCAAAAGCCGATGAGCCATATCTGGCATATTCAACTGAGTCGGGAAAAACCTTATCTTTAACAGGATACGGATAAAAATAATCATCCATATGCACACCATCGATATCATAATTTTGCACAAGCTCTTTCACCACTTTATTGATGTGTTCATTTGATTGCGGATTTCCCGGATTGAAGTACAGTTTATTACCATATTCCACAAAAAGCTCCGGTTGTCTATGAAAAGGGTGCTTAGCAGGCAAATCAACTTTCAGATTCATTGATGCACGGTAAGGATTAATCCAGGCATGCAACTCTATACCCCGTATATGGGCCTGCTCAATCCAGTACTGAAGCGGATCATACTTTGGATCTTTCCCCGCCTCTCCGGTCAGCACCTTTGACCACGGTTCCAGCTCCGACCTGTATAAAACATCAGAGGCCGGCCTGACCTGAAAAAATATGGTATTAAGCCCTAGTTCTTTACAATGCTCTATGATATCAACGGCTTCTTTCTTTTGCTCTTTTACTTTAAGGCCCGGCTTGCTTGGCCAGTCAATATTGGCCACTGTGGCAACCCATACACCACGCATTTCATACTTTGGCGATATGACCTGAGCGTTTACCTGCCTAAAAGGAAAAAAGATGAGAAGGCCCATCAGCAGACCAATCAGATGAACAAGGTATTTTTCGGAGTATCTCATAGCTTAAATTACTTTTCTTCAAAAATAATAATCTTTATCACCTTATATCCGTTATAATAAAAAAGAGTTCCATATAATATCAGCCTCGCACATCTGACATTTATGAAATCTTAAGTAAGAAAAACACACCAAATTCACCTTATATAAATAACGGTTTTTCAAGAGCTTAAATTGTTGTTATCTTTATAAGCTGATAAACACAGAAAACTTAAACTTTATGGCGCAGTTTCGATTAAAGGGGATGGCCAATACGATTCAAAAAAAGGTAGTTATTGCATTTATCATTATTATTCTGATAATGTCTGTCGTATCTTTTTTAAGTATCAGGGGGATTCGCCGCTTATCTTTTGTTGTTGAGAGTACTGAACAGGTTAACCGTTTGCAAGACAACATCTACCATCTTCGGCTCAATGAAAAACGCGCCTTAATATCAGGAGATACCGCACTGATTCATAATGTTGATTCACTGACTCTGATAATCAGTAACCGCTTACAAATAATCAGTCAGTAAGAAGCCAATCCGGAAACAAAAAAGATATTGGTTCCGATGCTCGATCACATTACAGCTTTTAATAAAGATTTTAAGCTTTACGCGCAATTGCATAGCTACTTTAACAGCCTTATATTTAAGACCGATAGTGTTTTCAACCTTATTGAAAGCGAAGAAGCCCAACAGCAACAACTACTCAAAGAATGGCTGACAAGAAACCGCAAATCACAAGCTGAAGCCATAAGCAATTATAACAAAGCACATAACTACCTGGTGGCTATACGTTCATTACAATCCCGCATTGGCATTGATGATATCAGCCCTGCCAAGCGCGATTCACTTGAAACCTGGTTTGACCAAACCCTCAATCTAACCTTTGTCATCGAAAACCAGGTGAACAATATTGATGCCCGAAGTTACATGAAGCAATTCAGGGCTCATTTGCGCCACTACGAGCAAAGCATAATGCGTAAAATTGATTTATTCAACAACATCAGTTTTGCTCAGAAATCGCTACGTAAAAATGCACTGATACTGCAGGAAAATGCAGAAAAGGCTTCAGTTATTCAGTCGCAAATGTTGAATAAATGGGGGGAGTTAAGTGTTAAATTCCTGGTTATTTTGGTGGTTGTGGCCATTGTTGCCGGCCTTCTGGTACTGCGCTTCTTTATTTTTACCATTACCTCCGATGAACGTAAACGCAGGCATGCTGAAAATGCGATTGAAGACAACCGTCGCCTGCTGGACGACATCATCAACAACTCTAAGGCATTAATCTATGTAAAAGATATTGAGGGGCATTACTCGCTTGTTAATCAGAACTGGTCTGATGAAGTGGGTCTTAAAGAAGAAGATGTCATTGGTAAAAAAGGCGATGCCCTCTTTAATAAAACCCTGGCCGATGAATCGCGTGAACTGGACTTGCAGGTTATTAACAGTGGCGTGCCTATTCAGTATGAAGAAGAAATAGAGCTACGGGCAGGAAAACGCTATTTCTTATCAAACAAATTTCCTATCAGAAACAAACATGGCGAGATACAAGCCGTTTGTGGTATCTCAACAGATATTACCGAGCTTAATAAGGCCTTGCGCGACCTGGAGAAAAGCCGGGAGAATTACCGTAACATTGTAACAAATGTGCCGGGTATTGTATACACCGGTTTGCTTGACGATAGCCGTACCATGCTTTTCTTAAGCAGTGGTTTTAGCAAGGTAACAGGTTTTGAGTCTGAGAACTTCCTGGATGGCGTACAATCCTTCACCAACCTCATCTTTGAAAATGATCGTGAAAGGGTACTTGACACCATTAAACAAGCCGTTTTGCGTAACCACTCGTACGAGGTAGAATACCGCATAGCCGATGTTAAAGGTGAGATGCGCTGGTTACACGAGAAAGGTATGTCGGTGAAACAAAACGACGGCGGCCATTACCTGCAGGGTGTAATGATTGATGTAACAGCCACTAAAGAAGCAATATCTGAAGTGATGATGCGCGACCGCTTCCTTGAAGGTGTTGCAGAAGCTGTTAAGGAACTCATTGTTAATCAGGATTCGTTTGAGGCCATCCAGAAATCATTACGCATAGTGGCACAAAGCGCTATGGTTGATCATGCTTTCATCTTTAAAAATGATGCAGCCGAAGGCAATAAACAACCAACAGCCACCCACATTTACGAATGGCAAATTGACAAAATTAAACCCGTTGAGCGCACTAAGCTGAGCAACATTAAATACAGCCAGATAGGTTCACGCTGGTTCCATTTCCTTTCTGACAAAAAAGACATCAATGGCTTTAAGGATGACTTTGTAGATGAAGAACAGTTCCTGTTTAATGAACTGGGCCTTGAGAGTTTACTTATTGTACCTGTTTTTGCACGTGATAATTTCTGGGGCTTTATCGGCTTTGGTAATATCGACAAAGGTATACCGTGGCTGGAGTCACACCGTGCCATTTTCAGAGCCTTTACTGTTACCCTTGGTATTGCCATTGCCAAAGAAAAGGATGCAGCCCTGCTAAAAGAAGCCAAAGATGACGCTGAGGCGGCAACGCGTGCTAAAAGTGATTTCCTGGCCAGGATGAGTCACGAGATACGCACCCCTATGAATGCCATTGTTGGCTGGACGCACTTAGCCATTGAAAAAGAAATTAACCCCGGGCAGGCCGATTACCTGAAAAAGATTCAGGGAAGCTCCAAGTCATTGCTGGGCATTATCAACGATATCCTTGATTTCTCAAAGATTGAAGCTGGTAAGCTGGCCATTGAAAAAATCGACTATGACCTGGAGCAGGTATTTGACGACTTAAGTAATATGGTAGCCTATAAGGCCCATGAAAAAGGACTGGATTTTATATATGCGCTTCACGCCGATGTGCCGCTTAACCTTATTGGAGACCCGCTGCGTGTATCTCAAATATTAGTCAACCTGGTGAATAACGCCATTAAATTTACCAATACGGGTGAAATTGTCACAAGCGTATTGGTACTACAGGAAGATGATGAGGAAGTTGAATTACTGTTTGAAGTAAAAGACACGGGAATCGGTATCAAGGAAGATCTTCAGGAGTACTTATTTGATTCATTCTCACAGGCCGACGTATCTACGACACGCAAGTATGGCGGTACAGGTTTAGGACTGGCCATATGTAAACGTTTATCTGAATTGATGGGTGGCCGCATTTGGGTTGAAAGTGAATATGGAGAAGGTAGTTCTTTCTTCTTCACCATGAAAACGGGCAAACAAAAAGCCCAGAAACGCGATTTGCTGATACCACCTGAAGATTTGGCAAACAAGCATGTACTTGTTCTCGATAATCACCCGGCCACATCATCCATTATTAAGGACATGCTGGAGTTGCTTAAATTCAAGGTGACCCTTGTCAGACGAAGCGATGCAGCCATTCTTAAATTAATGGAGAGCAGACAGTCTGATCCTATTGATTTAATCATTGCAGACTGGAATATACCCGGAAGCAAATTCAAACATGCAGTGCAGGAGCTATATGTCAACAACACACAAAAGATTCCTACCCTTGTGTTGATAAGTGCTTTTGGTCAGGATAATGAATTGCAGACCTTCATCAGTAATAATACGGTTGGCTCAATTATAAAACCGGTTAACTTCTCAACCCTTCATGACGCTTGCCTCGAAGCATTTGGTAAGGAGAAAACCAAATCGGCCTGGCGAAAAAAAGAACCCGGTCTTTACCTCAATGAACTGCGCCAGCAAGAGAATGTTAAGGTACTGTTGGTGGAAGACAATGAAACCAATAAGCAAATTGGCATTGAGTTACTCGAACTGGCAGGCGTTAGTGTTGATGTTGTTTCCAATGGTGAAGAAGCAATAGCTGCTGTAAAAGATGGTGGTGCCAATTTCTTTGACCTGGTATTGATGGATATTCAAATGCCCGTAATGGATGGCTTTGATGCAACCAAAGGTATTTTAGAAATGGAAGATCATGCCAGCATGCCTATTATTGCTATGACGGCCGATGCCATTGGAGGAATCAAAAAGAAATACCTCAATGCCGGTATGGTTGACATGATTGCCAAGCCTATTGATCCTGAACAGGTCTACAAAAAGATATTGAAGTGGGTTGAAAGAAGACGGGGCGGCAAACCTCATAAACGCAAACCCATTGCGATTAAGGAAAAGCCTGTTATTGAAATAAAAGAGTCCGGCAATAATTTACCTGATATTAAAGGCATTAACGTTAGCGAGGGTGTTAAACGCTTTGCCAATCGATGGGACTTCTTCAAGCGATTATTGCAGCGTTTCTATTACGATCACCTTAACTTCCTGAATGAATTCAACAACATTCGTGAGTCTGACAGGGAAGTGGCAGAACGCATGCTTCACTCCTTCAAAGGCATATCCGGCACTATTTCAGCTCCTAAATTATATGAGCTGGCCATAAAGACAGAACATGATTTCAAGAATGAAAAGCCGGATTTCAACGAGAATTTTAAGGAATTATCTAAGGAATTGGAAACTATTTTGCAGGAACTAAGTACAAATAAATCAGTTGATGTTGAGGGCTTTCAAAAAACAAATTAAACTCTATGCAGGCATTTTACAGACTGTTTATTGCTTTATTCACCATCATCACATTCGGCGCTTGCGAAAAGCAGGTACAGGTGGGTAAGCCAATTATTGCATTCAATTTTAATAATTCACTTAAGAATACCGGAATGGCTTCAACGGCCATTTACGGGCCTCAGTCCGTATCATATGCCTTTGAAAAGAAAGATACCTGTCTTGATTTATCCTTGAATGCAAGCACCAGGAAAGCCTTGTCTGTCAAACTAAAAGACAACTTTTCATTAACTGACTATAAAGGCTTTACCATTTCGTGCCGGGTAAAAAAACATCCGCAGGATCCTGAAGCCTACACCATTCTGTCGCACACTAAAAACGATTCCATTGGCTGGAAGGGATGGAAAATTAAAACCCAAACCAATGGAGCCTGGCAGTGGAGTTTTTCAAATGGTAATGAACAATGGCATTATAAGCCAAGCCACAAACAAGCTATCAACAATAACGAGTGGCACCAGGTAGCCTTTTCGTATAATGCCAACAAGCAGGAAGCCAGGTTGTATTTTGATGGTAAAAATGTAGCTATCTATTCCCTTCCGGGTACAACACCACAGATTAACAACCCCTATATCATTATTGGAAACGATAGTGTTAACACTGATGAGAAGGACTTATTCAACGGTTATATTGATGACCTGATGGTGTGGTCAAGGGTGATAAACGATAATGAGATAAATGCTCTTTATAAGCAGAAAGGCAATGCCCGACTAAAGAAGCACAAGCTTCGGGATTCAATAAAAGTAATGACATGGAACTTATGGGATGATGGCATTCATGACGGACGCTATGTTGGTGTCCAAAGAATTATTGATGTTATCAGAAATGCCAATGCTGATATTATCTTCCTTCAGGAGGCAGATAAAGCAGGTATTTCAATTGCCGATGAGCTTAACTACACCATATACAGGCGAAGCGACCACCTTTGCTTATTAAGTCGCTTTCCCATTATTAATACCCATAACGTTTTTGATCCTGATATTTCTGCCTGTGCCGAATTATCCCTTGGAAATGACTACTCCCTATATGCATGTCCACTAAGGTTTAGTGAAGAGCCACAGCTTAGCTCCTACATAAACTCAACTGCTGCACAAGTGGATTCAATTCAGAAGTGGGAAGCCGAATCGCGCGGAAAAGAAAGTCGCTTTCTATTAAGCGAAATAAGCCATATTATTCAGCAGGCAAATGAAAAGCCCATTGTCATTGGAGGTGATTTTAACAGTGGCTCACACCTGGACTGGACCGAAGCCAATGCGACCAATAAAAAGGGTTTGGTTGTGGAATTCCCTGCCAGTGTTAACTTCCTGAAGAAAGGGCTGCACGATTCTTATCGCATTTTATATCCCGATGAAACTCAACACCTGGGCTATACACTTCCGCTCAGAACAGATACAATATTGGCCGACAGAACCAATTTTATTTACTATAAAGGAAATAAAATAACGCCGGTACAAAGCGTTTTAATAACTGAACATCCGAACGGATTTCCATCCAACCAGGCTGCAGTACTTACTACTTTTGAGTGGAAAAAGGATTAGCAATACTTTTTTTTACCTAAGCACTAAAAAAAATGTAAATTGGGTAAGGGAAAAATGAATTCTGTCTGTCCTTTAATAAACCAATTGTAGATGGCCACACAATTAGAAATTAATAATGACGATAAGCTTTTACAAAAGATAAAGGCTGGCGACGAAACGGCCTTTGAATTGGTTTTTAAAAACTATTATCCGCATTTGGTACTTTTAGCTCAAAAATATTTGAGTGACAAGGATTTATCTGAAAGCATAGTACAAAGTGTTTTTGTGAAAATGTGGGAAAAGAGACGAGAAATTGAAATACGTTCATTGAAAGGCTTTTTAGTGGTGGCCGTCCGAAACAGATGCACCAACGAATTAAAGCATCAGCAGGTAGTGCGGGAATATGAAAAAGTAAATGACTCTAAAGACGAAGCTGTTTGGATGACTTTTAACGAAAATGTTTATCTGCAGAAAATAAATAATGTCATTGAGGAATTACCCGAACAACGCCGGCGCATTTTTAAAATGAGTCGTATGGATGGATTGAAATACAGAGAAATCGCCGAAAAATTAAATATATCGCCAAAAACAGTTGAAGTACAAATGGGCAAAGCACTCAAGTACTTAAGAGAGCAGTTACAACCTCTGAAAAAGCAATTGTTGGCAACCATTGCGTTATTAATAATGCTTTAATAGTGAGAATGATGAAGACAGAGAACGAAAATATCAGTTGGGAACTTTTGGCTAAAGATGTGTCAGGAGAACTGAGCCCTGCAGAACACCTGCAGTTGCAGAAGGAGCTGGCCAAAAATCCTGATATTGAAAAGCAGGTACAAAAGCTTTGGGGAGATGCACATTATGCACAGGCATTAAAAGACATTGATACCAATAATGCATGGAATAATGTTCGTACGCAAATGCATAAAAATAAAATTCGCCACATTAAATGGCTGGGCGCCATAGCGGCCGTTTTAATGATTGCTTTGGCTACCAGCGTATTCTTTGGCATATTTTCAGAAACACAGGAAATTACCGTTACAACAGCTCAAAACACTGAACAGGTAACACTGCCCGATGGAACCGTTGTAGACCTTAACTTTGGCAGCCAGTTAACTTACGCTGAAACTTTTAGCGCTGACATAAGAAAAGTAAAACTGGTTGGAGAAGCATTTTTTGACGTGACAAGAAATGAAGCGAAACCATTTGTTATTGAAACCGAGCAATTAACCATAAAGGTGTTAGGCACATCGTTTAATGTTAAGGCCTATAAAAACACAGCTGAATCTGAAGTGATCGTTTCAAGCGGACAAGTAAGAGTTGACGCTAAAGAGGTTGATTACAACGTTGTTTTAAGTGCCGGTGATGCAGCCAATTATTCTTCTGTTTCGAATAAACTGGCCACGCGAAAAGTGATTACACCTAACTATAAGGCCTGGAAAACAAAAGAAATAGAGTTTGACAATACGCTGTTGCCTGAAGTACTGACAACTATTGAAGACACCTATCACATAAGTATTGAACTTGATGAATCTCTTTCAATCAATGACAAAGTCTTTAATGGCACATTCAGCCAGTATTCTCTTGAGCACGTGTTGGATGCGGTTTGCGCATCGTTCAACCTAAAATACAACAGGCAAGGTGGTGTTTATTATATTTCAGCTATTCAATAAAAGTAAGGGGAACAATTCGTAAAAAATTAATACATTGTATTTGAATCTAACAACCGAAACCAAACATTAATTGCAACAATGAATAAGCCGTCAATTAGTAAATTAACTTTTCTCGTTTACTTTTTTTGCTTATTCATCAATGCCCGGGGGCAGGTCACATCCTTTAAACAACAAGGTATCTCCATTGAAGCCTTGTTTGATTCTCTTACAAATATTACATCAATTGATATTGCCTACGATGTTAATGCCATTCCGCATGACAGCATCATCAATGCCAACTTCGAGAATAAGCATGCCCTGCAAATTGTTCAGGAGGTCCTGGTGCATCAAAACATCGACATTAGCTACCTGAATGGTCAGATTGTTATTAGCAGAACCCTTGAAACCGCAGAACATAAGGAGAAATCAATTCGACTTACCGGTACGGTTTTCGATCAGACGGATAGCACAGCACTGCCCCTGGTTAACGTTACTGTTACAGGAAAACCTCTTGGCTCAATTACCAATAACGAGGGTCAATACGAGTTTAAACTACCGCCTGATTATGCAGGTGAGCAATTGGCCTTTTCATTTTTGGGATATCACACCTCTTACTATGATGTGCCGGCCCGCGATTCCTTGTTAAACGTTGAGCTGGAACCAACATCCATTCAATTAAACGAAATAGAGGTAAGCTATAAGGATCCTCTGAGAATCATAGAACAACTTCAAATACACCATTCTGACAATTACCTTAACGAACAGTGCGTGCTCGAAGGTTTCTTTCGTGAGTCCATTCAGCAAAATGGCGCCTATGTACAGGTTTCGGAGGCTATCATTAAAATTATTAAACCAGCGTACTCCAATCCTTCAAGCCTCGAAAGAGTAAAATTTATTAAAGGACGTAAGAAAAACGACCTTCAAACCATGGATTTTGTGGATTTTAAACTGGAAGGCGGACCCTTTCAGTTTTCCCGCGTTGACATAGCCCGATATAAGGATTTCTTTGCAGAAGAAAACGAAATATATAAGTATTCATATGATGGTATTGACGTTTTAGATGATGAAATAGTGTATAAAGTTAAATTTCGTCCTTTTGTTGATACCGGCGATTTACTTTACCATGGCGTTCTATACATTCATGCCGAAAGTTATGCATTGGTAAGAAGTGAATTTCATTTGACCAACAGAGCCTTACGAAGCAGTGGCAAAGCACTTATCAGAAAAGCCTCTCGTAAAATAAAGGTTAAACCAATGAAGGCCTCCTATTATATTGACTATCGTAAACTACAGGATAAGTGGATTTTAAACCGGATTAAAGGAGAAATACTGGTTAAAATAAATGCCAAACGCCATGGCATAAACTCTGAATTCACAGCAACAACAGAACTTTTGATAAGCGACTGTGAGGTCAATGGTAAGTATCGGTTAAAGCCTTCTGAACTATACAAATCACGCTTTGTATTAGCCGATCAAATAAAAGAAACAGACGAGCAATTTTGGAAAAACTATAACATCATCCGACCGGATGAATCGCTGGAGAAAGTGTTTAAGAAAAACTAAGGTTGTTTCCAAATAAGTTGATGGGACGATAAAATGAGTGGTTTTATAGTCTTAGATTGGAAACAACCTCATGGGATTGGTCATTGAAAAAATCTTATGCGCAATGTTTCTGCAAATAATCAATAGTAGACTTCACAGATGTTAATTGCGGTAGCTCTTCGTTTTGAATAGCTACATCAAATCGGGTTTCTAAATAAAATAAGAAACAATTCATGTCTAATTCATCAACAAAAAGTTCGTCACGTAGCGATGCTTCTTCACTAATTCGGTTCTTAGGCACACCGGTTTTTCTTAAAACCTTGTACAAATTACGCCTTATCGCTTTAGCATTCATAATCAAATCTATTTTTGTTTACATTATAAAGACAATCGTCACCCCTACTGGACGTACTTAAAATCTGAATTTTTTTTAAAAAAGTTCAAGTTTTTTATAAGTACCTCCATATTCCATTGATATATTGACATTTACAAAATGAAGATTTTTATACTTTTTCTCACTATATTTGAGTATTCATTAAATTCCTGACAGTTCTATCGTGAGAAAGCTACTTTTTTGTTTTATCCTAACGGCATTAGGTATAATTTCTTCCTTTGCGCAAGTTGATTCTTTGGGCAACAAAATCCTTAATAACCTGGACTCATTGCGCTTTGCCGAAATTGAAGGTAACTCATTCAAAATAATGCCCTATATAGCCCCTACCTACACCCCTGAAACCGAATGGCTATTCTCAGGTGGCGGCTTAATCACCTTTAAGACTTATAAAGACAAACTTCTAAACCTTTCATCCATTCCCTTTTCAATAGGTTACAGTTCAAATGGCTCCTTTTCGGTTAAAGCCATCAATGTTATTTACTGGAAAGACGATAACATTCGTTCCATCGGCGAATTTCAGCTGCGCGATATGCCTGACAACTATTGGGGTGTTGGCTATTTCAACGGTGACACAGTTCCTGAAGGTCCCGGCACAACAGGTTACAACCGGAATTACTGGCGATTTTACCAACGCCTGATGTTCAGAACAAAGGATAAAATATTTGTTGGTTTTGTTATTGATGTTAATCGCACACGTGCTATGGACATGAATCCACGCATGCAGGAAGATATACATGTTATTGAAGGAGGAACAGACATCTTTAATACCGGTATTGGTATAGAAGTAGATTACGACACCCGTGATTTTGTGCAAAATGCCTACGAAGGAGTTTTTGTCAGTGGTATTTTTACCGCCTATGACGAAATGTTTGGTGGCGACACAGATTATAACATCCTTGAATTTGATTACAGGCATTATAAAACAATAAGAAGAAAACGCCGGACACTGGCCTGGCAGGTCAAAACGCGCTTTACCTTTAGCGGCTCCACCCCCTGGACCGACAAATCGATGCTGGGTGGTCTTGAAAACATGAGAGGCTACACCATAGGACGATTCAGGGATGACAATATGATAATTTCAACCCTTGAGTACCGCCATATGTTTCAGCGAAAAAGGCTTAATAAGAAAAACAATTACAACAGCCGCTTTGGCTATGTTGCCTGGGTAGGAACAGGATCGGTAGCTTCCACTATAGATAGCTTTAAACATTGGCTGCCTAATGCAGGACTAGGAATTAGGGCAGAGTTACAACCCCGGATGAACATTCGAGTGGACTATGGATTTGCAAAAGGTGAGAGCGGTGTTTACATCACCTTCGCAGAAGTTTTCTAAGCACTATAACACTCATTATCTGACAATAAAAGAGTTGTACACAGATAAGCAGAAACGATTTTTCAATTTCACGCGCACTAAGTGCATTTCTATTTTATCTTTGTCTGCTAAAAATTACTATCATGCAAAATTTATTTGAGTGCAAAGTCAAGTATGAAAAGATTGATGAGCAATCTGGGAAAGAAAAGAAAGTAAGCGAGACATACCTGATTGATGCTGTATCATTCACCGAAGCCGAATCAAGGATTTATAAAGAAATGGAATCTATGATTCGTGGTGAATTTGTTGTTACCAACATCAGAAAAGCCAATTATACCGAGATATTTGAGAATGAAGAGGGAGACATCTGGTATAAAAGTAAAATCTCGTTTGCCTCTGTTGACGAAAAGTCAGGAAAAGAAAAGAAGGTAAGCAACCAAATTCTGGTATTAGCCAGCGACGTTAAAGATGCTTTCGATAAAATACATGAAGGTATGGGCGGTATGACTGTTGACTTTGACATTAATGCCATTGCAGAAAGCCCAATACTTGATTTCTTCCCCTATTTTAAAGGCGATGAAGTCAATGAAGAAATACCTTCTAACCTAAAGCCCTTAAGCGAAGTTCAGCCAACTGAAAACACATCTGAATCAGATTCAGAAGAGAACTAAAAAGCACTACTGACGTCTTTCTGTTCAGTAAATTTATAAACCTGAGTCGGACATTAAATTTCGAACTCAGGTTATAAGGTATCAAGAGCCATTCAATTTGTTTTGAATGGCTTTTTTTTGAATATAACGCAGGGTATCCACCTTGTTTCATAGGGTATCCGCCATGTTACATAGGGCTTCCACCCTATGCTGATACGGATTGCCCTTAAAGGGCAAGAAATTACCAAGATGCAAATTGCAGGCTGAAGGTCTGCTATCATTACAGCCCAGGGCAAAGCGCAACGACGCCCTGGTTACCATACACCCATCTCCCTGCTGCAACCTCGGAATTATTATGAATTGAGTATTCATAATAATTTCAGT
>JAKSBD010000658.1 GCA_022361295.1 Bacteroidales bacterium | reverse complement strand
ATGCTGTAAAAGCAAAAACTCCAGCAATAAGCATTGCTGACATCCATTTCATCTTTTTCATCATCATTTTTTTCAATCGTCACAAAACAACTTTTCCATTTAAAATCGTTGCTTCCCTGTGTCTTTAGGTTAATAATCTAATCGTTAGAATCATATTCTTAGTAACGCACTTTTTCCTACGCCACATATTCATAATAGTTACCTGAAAAATGTCATTAGTATTGAAAAAAAAAGGTAACGTCTTGAGTGTATTACCCTTAATCAGGAATAATTTTTTCGCAAATCTAATTTGTTCAATTTCAGTTAAGAATCAATTCACGGAGATGTACTATGCGTTTCGAATATTGCGTTCAATTAGTCGCGTTGACTACCTATTTCGATTACCATTTTCATTTTACTCATTACATGGTCATATGCCCCTTTAGTATGAGGCTTCAGACATTCGCTGCAATCTTTCACACCATTGGTGTATTTGTAATTTCCTCCACATTGCTCTTTTAGCATGTATAAAGGACAATAACAAAACAAGCAATTAAACTCTTCCTCATTGTTCACTTTGTGGCAAGGAAAGTATTCGCATTTGGTATGTTGGGTGAACTTGTAATTCTCAGTCTGCTGTTTATTCTTCATGTTGTTTTTCGTTAAGTTGAGTTGACAAAATTAAACTAATACAGAACACCATCAAGTGATAATGAAAGTATGCCTGATGATAATCTTAATTTATGCACAGTTTTTATAACCATTCATACAACTATTAAAAAGCCGTTTTGACACTATATCAAAACGGCTTTCTTACGCTTATCTATTATACCTTATAAGCCCAGAACTTCTTGTTCCGGATCAAAGCCTCCTGCAAGTAATTTGGCAGGGTCTTCTATCATTTCTTTTACTTTCACAAGGAAACCAACCGAATCCTTACCATCAATAATACGGTGATCGTATGACAATGCCAGGTACATAATTGGTCTTATCTCCACCTTGCCATTCACTGCAACCGGACGTTCTACAATATTGTGCATACCCATAATAGCAGATTGTGGCGGATTGATAATAGGTGTACTCAGCATGGAACCAAAAACACCTCCGTTGGTAACCGTGAACGTTCCACCAGTCATTTCCTCAAGACCAATTTTACCTTTACGTGCCTTTTCTGCTAAATTCTTTAATGACAATTCAATACCGTCAAGGCTTAGGGTTTCAATATTACGTATTACGGGCACCATCAAGCCTTTAGGCGTTTGCACAGCTACAGAAACATCATGGTATTCTGGTATTACAATCTCATCACCATCAATCATAGCATTAACCATTGGATGATGCTTTAAGGCCAACGAAGCCGCCTTAATAAAGAAAGACATAAAACCGATCTTAACTCCGTGCTTATCAATAAATTTAGACTGGTATTTCTTACGCAGGTTCATGACAGCCGACATATCAACTTCATTAAAAGTCGTCAGCATGGCTGTTTCATTTTTAACGGCAACCAAACGTTGACTTAACTTTTTACGTAACATGGTCATTTTCTGCCTTTCGGCTTCACGACTGGCATGGCTATGAATAAAGGCTGAGTGACCTTTCCTGTCTGAATTCGTTTCCGCCGCCGGTAAGTTCTTAACCAAGTCCACCTCTTTGGTTGAAATGCGTTTTAAACCATTTATAACCTGGTCAACATCCAAATCAGCTTCTTCCATCAACTTCTTAGCCAATGGAGACACTTTGGCATCCGGATAGTTGGTTTTATTCAACTCGTTAACTGTTTTTGTTGCAGGCTCATTTACGGCTTCTTTTTTCTCATCAACAACGTTCTGTTCAGCCGATGCATCTGATGAAGGTTGCGATGTTGCTTCACCTGCAAAGTCAGTATCAACCGTACATGCAACAGCACCAACGGCAATAGTTTCACCAGCTTCGACCGAAATTTTTAT
>JAKSBD010000332.1 GCA_022361295.1 Bacteroidales bacterium | reverse complement strand
GGCGTCGTAATAGCCGCACAATTACTTCTATTAGTTATACGGTTGGTACTGAGAAATCATTCACTGAATATCTGTCACCGGCACGCGAAAGAGGCACTAAAATGCTGAAGCTCGATGATAAACTATGGACATACTATCCGGCTAATGATCGTATTGTGCAGATTTCGGGACATATGTTACGTCAATCGGTAATGGGATCTGATTTATCGTATGAGGATATGATGGATGATCGTAAATTGAGTGATGTTTACGAAGCAGAGATTGAATCAGAAGAGGTGATTGACGAACGAACAATTAAGGTACTGAAGCTAAGTGCCAAGGTTAATGATGCTGCCTATGAAACCCGAAAATTGTGGGTTGATACTGAGTATTACCTGCCCATAAAAGAAGAGTTATATGCCAAGAGCGGCCAACTTCTGAAGCGCACCACTTTAAGCAATTTTAAAAAGATTGAAGGTCGCTGGTTTCCGATGAAGCTTAACTTTAAAGACGTTCTGAAGCAAGGTGAGGGAACCGACTGGGAAATCATCAGTATTAAATTTAATGGTGAAATACCTGAGTATCTTTTTACAAAAGCAGCGTTGAAGAAGTAATGTTGTTTTGTCGTATGGCATATTTGTTGTTTGTCGAATCGCTTAATCGGTAAACTGTCAAATCGTTAGCTGTATTGCTGTAAATAGCAGGCTGAAGGTCTGCAACATCAAAACAAGTGGCATCGCCCCTTGAATTTGGCAATAATGTAAATGTCAGGCTAAAAGTCTGCAACAGTGACTTTGTTTCAGACTTTAAGCCTGAATAAATGTCTCTTTATTTCCTTGGGGCGTTGCTCCAAGCTTTGATCTTAAAGGCTTTGGCTGCGTCGATTTTAACTTAATGACATTGACCGCCAGGCTGTGCATACTTGCTGGTTCTTTTGATTTGATGGGGTTCATAATTGCTGTATTTTTAGTTTGAGTTTAATTTTCAACAAACATACTGCGTTTAAAGGCTGAGATCAATGACAGTGCATGCATTGTGATTTGGATAAATGACATGTGTCACATAATGAGGGGTATAGCGGGTTTTGGACGCTATTTATGTTAAAAATACAATACAAAAGACGTTAGAGAATTTGCCTTTTTACATGAAAAACCTCAAAAAAAGACACCAAAATCTCAATTTTAGAGCCTGTTTGACCCATTTTCGGACCATCTAGGTACCACAATCGGGGCATTTTCGGTATTTCTTCGGTATTTCTTCGGTATTCGTTCGGCTACGCGCGTAGCGAACAATTGCCGAAGGATTGCCGAACAACTACCGAAGCTGTTCCGAGGCTGTCCCGAGGCTGTCCCGACGGTGACTGCAATAACTATCGAAGAAATTGTTTTAAAGTAATGCACCACGCGTATCAATTCACCTCCGTCAGTGCCAATTTGTAACTGTAATTATATTAATGAAGCTGATATGCTCATTTGTTGATCTGTTAATTTGCTTATTTGTTTCTTTGAATCGTATCGTTCATTGATTCTAATTCTATGCTCAATAAGCATTCATTTAATTTCCCGTAATCTGAAAATGTATTGCACATAGTTAATGCCTGATAATTTCCAATTATCAAAATGCTGATTGTTAAAATAAGGGGGTGTATTGTAATAAAGTATAATAAAATTAGAATAACAACAAATAAAAGGGGGTGTAAAATAAAAATAAAGTAATAATTTGGAATTACACCCCTCATTTATATATTTGCAATCAGAAAAACTGATAAATGTCATAAAAAACACTTTCGGGAGAGCAGCGCAACATATTTTTGGGGAGTTATGAATTGAATTTTCATCCTTAATGATAGAGCTGAATTGTTTCGAATTGTAAATCGTTTTTAATAAAAACGGAAATGACAGGCAATCATTAACCTTTATCACATTATCATGAAACGAACAAATAAAGTTTATTATCTGCGTTCATTCACAGGAGTAGGAAAAGTTTATTTGTGAGTTTTATCTGAAAATGGAAAAAAATTAAACGGATGAAATTGAATTTACATTTGAAAAAGAGAATGCTGGCTACCCTGGGAATAATTATGGGGTTAGGCGGACTGATGGAGTTGAGTGCTCAACCGGGAGTTGACTCGGGAGCAACAGCGTGGATGATTACTTCTACAGCACTGGTGTTATTGATGGTGCCGGGATTAGCTATGTTTTACGGCGGTTTGGTTCGCTCAAAAAACGTATTGGGAACAATGATGCATAGTTTTGCTGCAATGGGTGTGATGAGCGTATTGTGGGTAACTGTTAGTTATAGCATGTGTTTTGGTCCAAGCGTACTTGGTGGCTGGTTTGGCTGGAATCCTGATTATGTGTTTTTAAAAGGTATAGATGAAACCGTAATGGAAGGTGGCGTGCCAGAATATGTATTTTCAATGTTTCAGGGAAAGTTTGCCATTATTACCCCGGCGCTGATTGCAGGTGCGTTTGCTGAACGGGTAAAATTCAGAGGGTATCTGGTATTTATTACGCTTTGGGGGCTATTGGTTTATAATCCTTTGTGTCACTGGGTTTGGGCCGAAGATGGCTTCCTGTTTAATATGGGTGCCGATGGTGCCATTGACTTTGCCGGTGGTACTGTTGTTCATATTTCTGCTGGTATTAGTGGTTTAGTAGCTGCTTTTTACCTGGGTGCACGAAGGGGTTATCCGCATCGTCAGATGAAGCCTAACAACCTGGTAATGGTAATGATGGGAGCCGGTTTGCTTTGGGTAGGTTGGTTTGGCTTTAATGCCGGTAGTAGTGTTTCAAGTGGATTAAGCACCGCGCAGGCCTTAACAGCAACACAGGTGGCTGCAGCAGCAGGTGCATTAACATGGATATTGATTGAAGGCTTCCACCAGGGTAAAATGACAGCTTTGGGTTTTGCTTCCGGTATCTTATCAGGTCTGGTAGCTGTGACACCAGCGGCTGGTGTTGTTCAGCCTTTAGGTGCTATGGTATTAGGGGCTTTGGCAACCGTAATCTGTTATCTGATGCTTATTGTTAAAGATAAAATGGGCTATGATGATTCATTGGATGCCTTTGGAATTCATGGTGTAGGTGGTATTGTTGGTGCAATTGCCTTAACTTTCTTTATTCGTGATAGCTGGATGGCTAATGCGGCTGAAGCTGCAGGCGGAACATGGACCATATGGCAGCAATTGGGGGTTCAGGTGGCTGCAGTAGCCATTGCAATAGCTTATTCAGTTGTGCTGACCATTATTATTTTAGTGGTGGTGGAGAAACTATTTGGACTAAAATCGACTCCTGAGGAAGAAATGCAGGGGCTGGATCATGCATACCATGGTGAGCGTGGATATGGAATGTTGAACCCTAATTAATACCTGCATCCCTCATTGAGGGCAAGTAGTGACAAATTAAATTATAATCATATGAAACGACCATGCAAATTCAATTATTCAATTTACACACAGAAGAATGATTGAATTTTCTTGGGAGTTCCATATGGTAATTGGAAGAAAATTTAAACATATGAAACATTCATGATAAAGTATTAAGCACACAGGGTAATGATTAAAGCGCTTTGTGCGTCGTGTAAATCAGTCTTGTGTCTTGATACTTGTATCTGAATACTAATTTTTAATCACATGAAATTAATAACCGCTATTATACGTTCATACCAGCTTGACCAGGTCAGAGAAAGCCTTATAGCAGCTGGTATTACAAGAATTACAGTTAGTCGTGTATCTGGTCATGGCGCGCAAAAGCGTGAAGAAGTGTACCGGGGTAAAAAGGTGATTCCTGCCTTAATTCCTAAAATGCGAGTGGAGATAGCTGTCAATGAAGAGTTTGTTGATACGACCGTTGATGCTATTATTGCCGGTGCCAAGTCGGTTAGCCAGGTTGAAGGTGAGATAGGCGACGGTAAAATATTTATCACACCTTTGGAAGAGTGTATTCGCATTCGAACAGGTGAAAAGGGAAGTACTGCCATTTGATCCGCAATATCAATGTCGTTTAGTTAAGACTGTTTGGTCTGATAAACGACTGAAGAGATTGGCGCGAGAGCAGCGGTTCACCCCTTACAGGGATGAGTTACTCATGCAAGTATGTCACCGGCTTCACTGGTGCTTATTCATATTATGTCCCTTTAGGACAACGGAAATTCTATAAATGAAAATCCCTCGCTTTAAATGGCGAGGGATTTTTATTTTCTAATGCTCCGGCTGATGTTGCGGACGTAACAGGTCCATAACGGTTTTAACCGGGTTAAAGGTGCTTACAGGCACTTCAACAAAGAAGGTAAGCCAATGGGCCATGGCGCCATTCCACAGGCCTGGTAATTCCAAAGCTTTTAATGCTCTTCCGTTTTGTGTTTTTTCTGAAATAAAACCAGTATTGGGGTCTACAAATTGTCTGAGGTCAAATTTGTTTCCCTTGTAATCTTTAGTATAGCATACTAAATCAACCGGATTAAAGTGTGTACTCGCCTTTAAGATGCTTTGTTGTTCTGCATTATCAGGATCAATTTGTGCACCTTCAACAACCTGCAGGCTGCTGGTTCCGTCTTCCTGGTTGACCCAGAACGGACCACCGCCTGGTTCACCTTCGTTTTTAACCATACCACATATACGAATCGGGCGGTTAAGTTTATCTTTAATAAGAACAAGTTTCTCATCCTGGCTTAATGCTTCAAGCTTAGCCCTATTCATCTGCAATTCTGCACAAAGAAAGTCGATACCTTTATTAATGGTGTTATTAATATTGCCTGAATCTGCATTGTCCAGTTCATCTAAAATTTCAAATATCTTTTCTTTTTTAGCCAATAAAATACCCGCTAAAAGCTTTTTGTATTTTACTGTTTCAGGCAACAGGTATTCAGGAATAACATTGTCAATATTTTTAACGAAGATCAGTTCCGCCTCAAGGTCATTTAAATTTTCAATGAGTGCTCCATGACCTGCCGGGCGGAATAACAGTGAGCCATCCTCTTGCCTGAAAGGCGTATTGTCTGGATTGACAGCAATGGTATCCGTCGACTGTTTTTGAAATGAGAAATCAACATTAAAACTGATACCGTTTTTTTCCTCTATTGGTTTTCTGCCCTTATTCAATTGGTCTTTAAATAATTCATGATGTTCTGGGCTGACAGTAAAGTGAACTTTGCCATCTGTGCCGTTGCTGGCATATTCGGCAGTTTCCTTAAGGTGTTCCTCAACGGGAGTATATACAGCTTGTGCCAGCTTGTGGAAGCTTAGTAATCCTTTAGGAAGTTTACCATAGTTAAGGCCATCGGGTAATAATATTGTTTCAATAATTAAACGGGCTTCATCAGCAGATATATCAGCCGGGTCAATCTCTTTATTTAAATGGGCTTCTAATTCTTTGATAAAGGCAAAGTCCTTAATCCTGGCAAAAAAGTCGTTGTAGGGCTTTTGAGTGATTAACTCTCCCTGTTTGGAACTATCGGACTGAATAAATTCAAATAGAGCCTTAAACATTCTTGTTGCCGCACCGGATGCAGGAACAAATTTAAGGGTATCCAACCCTTCTTTTACGGCTAGATTATATTTCTCAATAAGGGTATTTTCTTCTTCGGGTGTTGTGGCAATTATTCCATCACCAACAGTAGCTGCTTTTTGAAGTGGCGAGTAGGCAAAACCAGATTGAAACTGTTGTAGTTGTTTTTCAATTAGTTCTTGCGAAATCGTTTTGCTCTTCAATTGCTCCAGGTCGTTGTTAGTTAGCATATATTTTTGTTTTTGTCATGTAATAATAACGTATTCAACTCATTTTAACAAGCTTATTTAATTATATAAAATAAGCTTAATAATGAATTTATACAAAAGGCCATCTATCACATGGCCGTTATTTTATTGTTAATCAGGTTGTTTTATATGTTCTACTATTCGAATAAATGACGCGAATGTTCAAATGTATTGATAATCAAATATTTAAATGTTTAGATATTTAAAAAAATACTCTATATTCGCGCTGTTAAAATTTCTTAAAAGTATTCACTAAATATTCTTTTATGAAGAGAATAGGACTATTCTGTGGGTTACTAATGCTTAGTTTTCAGCTTTTTGCTGAAGGGTATCAGGTAAACCTGCAAGGCAATCGACAGACAGGTATGGGACATACCGGAGCTGGTTTAATGTTAGGTGCATCAAGTATGCACTTTAATCCTGGAGCACTAAGCTTTATGGATAAAAAATATGAATTTTCGCTGGGAGTAAGCGGTGTATTTTCCAAAAATACTTTTCAAAAGCAGTCTCCGTCCGTATATGAAGCAAAATCTGATAATCCTGTTGGAACACCATTTTATTTTTATGGTGCAACAAAATTGAATGATAAGCTTGCTGTTGGATTAAGTGTAACTTCTCCATATGGAAACACTTTGAAATGGGGTGATGACTGGGATGGAAAATACCTGATTCAGGATATTTCTTTACGAGCTATTTTTGTTCAGCCTACGCTATCGTATAAAATTAATGATAAGCTTGGCTTTGGTATTGGCTTAATGGCTGTGAACGGTAATGTGGATTTAAACAAGGCTTTACCTGTACAATATAATGGAGGTGATGCCAGTGTTAATATCTCTGGTAATACATGGGCCTTTGGTTTTAATGCCGGTGTTAGCTATCAGGCTACCGATAAGTTGTCATTTGGTTTAAGCTACCGCTCTGAAGTAATGGTTGAGCTTGACGAAGGTGATGCTGATTTTACGGTGCCGGAATCACTTAGTGGCTTATATCCTGACACGAAGTTTCAGTCAGAATTACCAATGCCAACCAATATTACCTTTGGTGTAGGTTATAAGGTCAATGAAAAATTATTGTTAGCTGCCGACCTTCAGTATGTTGGGTGGTCGTCTTATGAAAGTCTGAACTTTGACTTTGAAGCAGAATCAGTACCTGATTCATATAATGCACGTGATTTTGAGAATACAATGATTTACCGTCTGGGTGCAGAGTACAGCCTGAATGAAAAAGCACAGTTCAGAGCAGGTATTTACTATGATAGCACGCCTATTCCGGAAGATCGTCTGACACCAGAAACACCGGGTACCAATAAAATTGGTATGTCTCTAGGTTTTGGTTATAAAATCAGTGATAAATTATCATTAGATGCTTCATTGCTATACATCCACGGCGAGAAGCGCGAAGATGGCTATGCGCCAACTGATTTTTACGGAACTTACTATACAAATGCTGTAATTCCGGGTATTGGTCTAAATTATTCATTTTAATAATCGGAAATGATGAAAAGATATATATATAAGTACGCATTATTATTAGGTGTTGCAGCTCTTTGGTCGTGCGAGCCTAATACGGATGATTTTTCACCATCGAAAGGAACTGCTGATTTTTCTAAGTTTGTTGCAATCGGTGATTCATATACAGCGGGTTATACTGATGGTGCTCTTGGTAAGAGAGGACAAGAAGAAAGCTTTAGTGCTATTTTAGGTAAGCAATTAATGTATGTTGGAAGTGATTCTTATAATCAGCCTTGGGTACAGTCGTCAAGCAGCGTTGGCTCAACACAGTTGCAACCGGGTGTTTTTAACGGGTATTATGAACTAAGTGTAGTTGATGGATCATTGAGTCCTGTTCCAACAGTTGGTGATGCTGCCATTTATGCTGAGAATGCACAGAGTGCCGATAACCAAAATTTTGGTGTGCCAGGGGCAAAAGTAACACACTTGGTTACCGCCGGTTATGCACAGGCAAATCCATTTTTCGCCAGGTTTGCGAGTAGTAATACAACAAATGTAATAGGAGATGCAGTGGCTGCAAATCCAACATTCTTCACTTGCTGGTTAGCTGGTAATGATGTTTTAGCTTATGCTATGGCAGGTGGTGTAGGAGGTATTGGAAACGGATTGACGGATATTACTGATGTCGTGGATTACGAATCAGCTTTAACTGCGATGCTAGGTACACTAACTTCAAAAGGTGCTAAAGGTGCTATCGGAAATATTCCAGATGTTTCTTCAATACCTTTTTTCACAACTGTTCCTTATGATGCATTTGTAATAGATGCAGCAACTGCTGCGGCTTTAAATGCTAATTATGCCGATTATAATGTTGCTGCAGAGCAAATGGGATTACCAAAGATGGAGTTTGTAGAAGGCCCTAATGCCTTTATCATTCATGATGAATCAATACCTGCACTAATAGGTAGCAGAAGACAGGCAACGGCGAATGATAGATTATTATTAACGGCAAGTTCTTATGCAAAAACCGATGAATTTAAGGCAGATCCAATTATTATTGATAATCTGGTGTTGACGGTTGATGAGCTTACAATGATCAATAATGCTACAGAATCTTTTAATACGATTAATAAAACTTTGGCCGAAAGTTTAGACTTAGCCTTCTTTGATGCCAACGCTTTAATGAAGCAGTTGAGTACAACCGGTTTGATTATTGATGGTAATCGTTATACAGGAACATTTGTTTCAGGTGGTATTTTCTCATTGGATGGTATTCATCCAACCGGCCGTGGTTCTGCAATTATTGCCAACGCCTTTATTGATGCTATTAATGCTAAATACGATGCATCAATTCCGCGAGCAAATATCAACGACTATGATATGGTACAATTTCCTTAAGGGGATCTATAAATAATGAGTGGTAAAGGAGGGGCAACCCTCCTTTTTTTATGTTGGTACTTTCTGCTATTGCTGAATACTCAATTTAATACCTCCAATGTCCCGAAGGGACTAAATGCAGATAACCACCGGTAAAGCCGGTGGCAGTTAATATCATGTACTATCATCCCTGTAAGGGGTGAATTATTTACTTTATATCCATACGTTCACCCCTTTCAGGGATGATGTGCACAAGTCAGTATTCGAACACTCGTGGGCGATGCCCCTTGTTTAGTTATTTAAGACCTTCAATCTTTTATGTGCGGTCAATAGCTTTAAATTAATGCTAATACTACACTATTTACCAACCTGTTCCTGTATTTTAATTTCGAGCGCTTTACGTAACTCAGTAAATAAAGGATGATCAGTCTTGTAGTTTGTTTTATCAATGTGATTGATGGCAAGCATGCGTGGTGACGTTCCGCTTATAAAGGCAGCGTCCATATCGCTTAACTCATCCATGTTGACAGACCTGTATACAACATTTATGTTTTTGTCATTGGCCAACTGCAGAATCTGTTTTCTGATAATTCCACCAAGTACCGTCGAGTCATCGGCTGTAATAAGTGTATTGTCTTTGATAAAGAACAAATTTGAGCGACTTCCTTCCGTCAGGCAATTGTCTGAGTTTGTCAGAATGGTTTCATAAACATGTCGTTGCTCAATAATGGTATTGGCCTTTCCTCTTACTTCAGCATTGTAAATTTTTGCCTTGGGGTGATGGCGTTCCGAGAATTGAAGGGAGCATATTATACCTTCATTGTACTCCGACTCATTGGGATAGTGAACAGGCATAAAGTAAGCCATGAACTGCATATTACCATCGGTCGTGAATCGAAAATCAAGTTTGACATTGCCATCTGCTATACTGTTGGCCGAATATAGCATCTTAAGCCTGTTTTTAAGCTGTCCAATGTTAATTTGGGCTGTAAAGCCACCGATAAGTATGCTGTTTTTCAGTCTTTCCAGATGGTCATCAATAAATAGAGGAGTGAAATTTTCAATGCGGAATACCTCGTAAATGCATGTTTCATCATCACCAATAGCGCTATTAAAGAAGTTAACCGACTTTAATGTTCTATCCATTAAAAAATATTCTCCCAATATAGCAGACTGCATTACAATTTGAGGTATGGTTAATTTTGGAAAATGAAGATAGACATTTTTATTTGGCTGGCAAATTATGTGACAACTCATCAGGTGGCTTTCATGCGATGTGCAGAGTCATTTGATGAGTTAAATGCTTTCATCTAACCGCGTGATATTACTTGCCGGCTGTAGCTGTCATAACAGGAAATATTGCTAAATGAGAGGGATGTTTCACTAAGATTTGTTTCTTTTGTAGCCTGATGACAAGCAGTGAATTATGACTAAATTGAAGAGAAACCTTATTGTTATTGCACTTCTGGTTTGTAGTAGTGCCGTTTTTGCCATTGATCGTAATGAGTTTTATGCCGTGTTTTCAGGTAATTCACCTGATGATATAAGTGAGTTGATTAGCCGGCTTGAAAAAGAAGAGCCATGCTCACAGATTAATGCATACAAGGGTGCCTTATACATGAAGCAGTCTTCTTTTATGAAAGAGGCCAGAAAGAAAATAGATACATTTAAAAAAGGTAAAAGCCTTTTGGAGCATGAAATTATGAATCATTCTAATAATGTTGAGTATCGTTTTTTACGACTGGTTGTTCAGGAAAAATCGCCACCTATACTAAAGTACAAAAAGAACATAGCATCGGATAAAGAGATATTACTTAGCCATTTTGCTGAGTTGGATTCTTGTGTAAAAAAATATGTGATCAACTATTCCAGACAGTCAAAGAAACTTGACGAAAAGGAATTTAAATAAATGAAACGACCATGCATATTTGATTATCCAAATTGACACGCCGACGGATGATCGGTTTTATTTGGGACTTCGCCCGCAATTCTGCAGGGCAGGCTATGTGACAAAGAAAAATAAATTTAAACAGATGAAACTATTAGTTATATCCTATTCGCAAACCGGACAGTTGAATGATTTGATTGATAATTGTACGAAAGGGATAGGCCATGTAGATATTGACAGGATTGAATACAAACCGGTGAAGGACTTTCCTTTTCCCTGGACTTCGGATGAGTTTTTTGAGGCCATGCCTGAATCAGTTCTGGAAGTTAAAACAGAACTGGAAGAAATTAACTACAAGCATGAAAAGTACGATTTAATCATATTGGGATACCAACCCTGGTTTTTGTCCCCTTCAATTCCAACAAGTTCTTTATTACAGGAAGAAAGCTTTTTATCAAGAGTCAAAGATACACCTGTTGTCACCATTGTTGGTTCGCGCAATATGTGGATTAACTCACAAAAGAGCATCAGTAAGCGCATTTCAGCGGCAGGAGGGACCATTGTCGGGAATATTCCATTTATTGATCAACATAATAACTACCTAAGTGCTTTTACAATATTGCACTGGATGCTTAAGGGGAAGAAGACTAAGAAGTGGGGCTTTTTACCAAAACCCGGTGTTAGTGATAAGGACATTGACGAAGCAACAGATTACGCGCCCATATTGAATAAGGCTATTCAGAATAATGACTTTACAAACCTTCAGTCTGAGATATTGAAGCCTGGAAAAATTTCAATTGGCTCAGGTATTTTATTTGTTGAAACTGCAGGAAGAAGGATCTTTAAAATTTGGGCCGGTTTAATAACCCGCTTAGGAACAACTCCTAAAAAAAGAAGGTTCTTTATTCGCTTATATAAGTACTATTTAGTTGTGGCTCTTTTCTTTATAGCACCCATAGTTGTTATGGTTTTCAGGTTGTTGGTCCTTCCTTTTGTTTACCCTATGATAAATAAAAGAAAAAGCTATATTTGCAGCACTAAACTAACATGAAAATGCCCCAGGTTTTTATAACGAAAACAGCTTCTTTTTTGCCTAATGATGTTGTGTCGAGTAGTGACATGGAAAAATATTTAGGCTATATTAATGACAAACCATCTAAGTCGAAAGCAATTGTATTGCGAAGTAATGGTATAGAAAAAAGATATTATGCCTTAACTGAAGATGGACAAGCAACACATACAAATGCAGAAATGGTGTCATCGGCAATCAAAAACTTGTTTGTTGATGCGCCCGAAGATATTTCCAAAGTTGATTTAATTACTTGTGGAACAACAACACCAGACCAGCTATTGCCTTCTCACTCCGTCATGGTTCATGGCTTACTGCCTGAAACAGGACAAATTGAAGTGACATCAAATGCCGGTTCATGTTGTTCCGGAATGCATTCGCTCAAGTTTGCCTTCTTATCTGTTATGTCAGGTGACAAACAGAATGCAGTTTGTGCCGGTTCTGAACGTATTTCATCCATCATACAGGCAGATACTTTTAAGGAAGAAGGTAAGCATCTGGCCGCCATTGAAGAAAATCCCTACGTAGCGTTTGAAAAGGACTTCTTGCGCTGGATGTTATCTGATGGAGCAGGAGCCTTTTTACTGCAGGACAAACCAGCCGAACAAGGAACCTCCTTGCGTATTGAGTGGCTTGAACTGGCATCTTTTGCCAATAAAAATGATACCTGTATGTATATGGGGGCCGAGAAACAGAAAGATGGCTCTCTGTTAAGCTATCAGAATATGCCTCAGCAGGATTTGTTGAATAAGTCAATACTGAGTATTAAACAGGATGTTAAGCTGTTAAGTGCACAGATTGTGAAGCAGGGCTTTAGTCTGCTGAAAGGTATATTGGAAAAGCACAACATAGGTGCTGACGATATAGATCACTTTTTACCGCATATGTCAAGCTATTTCTTTAAGGATAAAATCTACACTATTCTTGAAGAAAATGGCATTAAAATACCATATGAAAAGTGGTATACTAACCTGAAGGAAAAGGGGAATATTGGTGCAGGTTCAATTTATATTATGCTGGATGGATTGATTAAATCCGGCAAGCTGAAGAAGGGAGAAAAAGTACTTCTTGCTGTACCTGAAAGTGCCCGTTTTTCTTATGCTTTTTGTTTGCTGACAGTTTGCTAATTCACTCTCATAAGCTAAAATCGTGAAGAAAGAGGAAATTCCACAGGATAAATCTACCCTTGAAAACATCACCAAGGAAATGTACTATGTTAAAGGTGATGATGGAAAGTATGATACCGGTTTGAGCAAAGGCTGGAGTGTGAAAGCCGAAGCCCTGGAGTCGGCCTGGGACGATATTGATAACGAGGTTGAAGAGGCGCGGAGAGCCGTGCAGAACGGAAAAAAGAGTCCAGTCTATTTCTTTATGAAAAAGGAATTGATGGATGATTCAATTCTGGCTAGTTATGTTGGTATGATGAAGTTCAGGGTTAAATGGCATTTTAAACCCGGTGTCTTTAAGCGATTAAAGCATGCTACCCTTCTTAAGTATGCCAAGGTGTTTAATATAAGTGTTGAGGAATTAAAATCATTTGAAGGCTAATGCATACCGACTATAAACACGAGCAATCGGCACATTGTGAAAATGGTGTTATTACTAATTTTATCCGTTCATACGGGCATGATTTTATGACCGAACCTTTGGCTTTTGGTCTTGGATCAGGATTATTTTATATACACCTGCCGTTTATAAAAGTAAACGGAATACCGGCATTTGCATTCAGAACAATGCCAGGCCTTATTTTCAAGCGGACTTGCCGAAGCCTGAAAATAAATGTCGAATCCAAACGATTCAGAAAACCTGAGACTGCACAGAATTACCTGGATAAACTGCTGGAGCAGGGGAAGCTTGTTGGTTGTCAGGTAGGCGTATATAACCTTAGCTATTTTCCAAAAGAGTACCGCTTCCATTTTAATGCACATAACCTGATTGTTTATGGCAAAGAAGACGATCATTACCTGGTGAGTGATCCTGTAATGGAAACAGTTACCAAACTCTCGGTTGAAGATATGAACACCGTTCGTTTTGCAAAAGGGGTATATGCACCAAGAGGTCATGTGTATTGGGTTGATACCATTGGTGACATATCGGAACACGATATTAAAAAAGGCATCATAAAAGGCATCAAGCGGAATGTAAGAGATATGCTGCACGTACCGGGACCTATAACCGGTATAAGTGGTATAAAATATACTGCGAAAAAGGTAAAAGGGTGGCGCGATAAGTTGGGTCCTCGTCGTGCGGGACAATATTTAGGGCAGATTGTACGCATGCAGGAAGAAATAGGTACCGGAGGCGGAGGTTTTCGTTTTATCTATGCTGCCTTCCTGGAGCAGGCGGCTGCTTATTTCGATAGTAAAGAACTGCTGAGTATATCAGATGAATTTACCCGTGCCGGTGATATGTGGCGTGAAAGTGCCATGTTAATGGCCGGAGCATTGCGGGGACGTGCCTCTGAACAGAGCGACTACAATAAAATGCATGATCTGCTGAATGGTATCAGCGAAGTTGAAAAAGGCGCCTTCACGCGATTGTCAAAACTTAAATTGAAATAAGTGGGTCAGGCAATTATTCAAATAGATAATATAAGCAAGCGATACAAAGATGCATCTGAGTTCAGTCTTAATGATGTTTCTTTTACAATTCATGCCGGCGATAAATTTGGCGTATTCGGTCCTAACGGAGCGGGAAAAACCACTTTGATATCTATTATCTGCAAACTGTTTGCCCAGACATCTGGTACAGTTCATTATTTTCCAACCAATGGCAGCGAACTAAGCATTGGTTTTGTACCCCAGGATTTAGCTTTATTCGAAGAACTCACGGCTCAGCAAAACATGGAGTACTTCGGCGCTATGTATAAATTGCGTAAAAAAGAGGTAAAGGCAAGGACAGAAGAATTGCTCTCTATTTTAGGCTTGTCCAGGGTGGCAGATAAAAAAGTAAAGACCTACTCAGGAGGGATGAAACGACGCCTAAACCTGGCCATCGGTATTATTCATAATCCTGAAATCATCTTTTTGGATGAGCCAACCGTGGGGGTGGATATTCAATCAAAGAATGCCATCATGGCCTTTTTAAATGAACTGAATAAAAAAGGTACAACCATAATTTATACCTCCCATCATATGGAGGAGGCAGAAGAGTTTTGTGATAAAATTGCCATTCTCGATTACGGTAAAGTGATTGCTTTCGATTCTCTTCACAATCTATATAAATCATACAATGTTTCCGGTTTAATGGAAATTATGCTTTTACTAACAGGAAAGGAGTATAGGGATAATGTATAGGTTGCTGGCTTCCATAAAAAAAGAACTACTCATCCTTATAAATGATAAGGTGGGCCTGGCATTGATGTTCGTCTTGCCTTTGTTACTCGTTTTTATCATCACGATCATTCAGGATTCAGCTTTTAAAATTGTCAATAACAATCAGATTTCAATGCTGGTGGCTAATCATGACAAGGGTAAGCTGGGCACTGAGTTAACTAAAAGACTGTCTGACTCAGGTATGTTTGAAGTTACTGAGGATAAAAAGTTGGATGCCTCCGGATTAAAAAATAAGATTGCTAAAAACGAGGCCTTAACAGGTATTTATATTGCTGAAGATTTTTCGCAAAAACTAACAGACCTATCAAGCAGTGTCAGCACGCAAATGCTATCTGATTTTGGGATAGGAGAAGGCGAAGTAAAGGAAGTAACCAATCCAACCATACAGTTTGTTCATGATCCTGTTTTGCAGGAAAGGTATTGCCAGTCCATTATTGGAATGGTGCATGCTCATATAGGAAGTATGGAGAGTGAGCGAATGATCAACAGCATTTATGCTGAAATGGGCGTTGATGAAGTACCGGAAGTTATTACGCAAAAAATAGGCAAAAATCATGTGACAATTAATAAAATGCCTGCTTCAGTAAATAAGAAGATGGTGACGCCCAATGCCACACAACACAATGTACCTGCCTGGACTGTTTTTGCCATGTTTTTTATGGTAGTATCGCTTGGAACGAACATTGTTAAAGAAAGAAATTCGGGAAGCTTCTTACGCATTAAAACCATGCCTTCAAGTTTTGGAGTTGTGCTAATGAGTAAGCAGGCCGTTTATATGATGGTGGGAATTGTCCAGGTATTGCTTATTTTCAGCATGGGCGCCTATGTTTTTCCTCATATACAGCTGCCGGAGTTGTATTTACCGGCAAACATGTTGGGTATGCTGCTTGTCACTTTACTTAGCACACTGACTGCGGTTAGCTATTCCCTGATGATTGGTGCTATAACCAAAACCCAGGAGCAGGCCAATGGTGCAGGAGCTATTTCTATTATTATATTAGCTGCACTGGGCGGTGTGTGGGTGCCAACCTTTGTGATGCCTGAATTTATGCAGTTACTAAGTGAATTATCGCCTCTGCACTGGTGTATTGAAGGCTACTATATCCTGTTTCTGAAAAATGGCAATTGGGGCGACTTGTCACGGGTGATGATGATTTTAATGTCTTTCAGCCTTACTTTTCAGATACTGACCTATTTGAAATTTAGATTTGATAAAATAATATAAGCACGTTTACAATGGATAAAGAACAAATTAAGAAAGATCTGATCAAGCATATTATTGAGTACTTAAATTTATCAGATTACACAACAGAAGACATTACTGACGATATGCCTCTTTTTGGTGATTCGGGACTTGAGCTTGACTCAATTGATTCATTGGAGTTAACAGTAATGCTGGAAAGAGAGTTTGGTGTTAAAATTACCAATCCAACTGAGGGTCGCAAGATTTTGGTTGACGTAAACAGTATGGCTGATTTTATTATTGCCAATAAAGAGAAGTAATTAGATTTATGATTTATGATTTAAAGCTGTAAATCAAATCTTCCCCCTAGCTTGTCCCGTCTCAAACGGGAGGGAAGTGCCGCAGGCGAAGGGGGATGTTTGTGCTAATGTGTTTATACTGCTTAGCATGGCCAGGAGTATAAAGATTTGAGTAATGTACTTCATATTTTTGTTCATTTTTGTTTTAAGTAGCGAGACTTGATTATCAAGATGATTTACATGATGTAAGCTGAAATATTCCGATGTCTGGTATCTGCTATCTTATTACTTACACCATCTGTAGTTTTAACCCGGATTATGTATTAGAATGTCGTCATGAACATTGAAAGTGCAATGAAACAACAAAGTGACTTGTTTTGAAGTAATTTCAATGTGTAATAGATTTTCTAATGTATATTGCGGGTTTAAATATAGGACCGATGATTAACGACCTTATTAACTAATTGATATGAATATTTTTGTTACAGGACTAGGCTGCATAAGCCCTTTGGGATTTAACCTGGATGAGAATCTTACTCAGCTAAGAGCTGGAAAAGATGGTCTTGTAAGATCTGAATATCTTGAATCAAGCTATAAGAATAAGAAGTTTTTTGGGGAAGTTAAAAAGGATACAGCGTCACTTCTAAAGCAAATCAGTGTAACAGATAAAAAGGGTCTAACCCGCACTGATGCCCTGGCTTTCATCGCATTTAAGGAAGCAACGGAGCAAGCTCAATTGCAGAAAGAGGAGATTGAAAGTGTTGAAACGGCCTTTATTTCTGCAAGTACAGTGGGCGGTATGTGCTTAACTGATGAACTGTACCGTGATGCTAACTTAAAGACGTATACATCTGATTATGCCGAATCGTATAATTGTTCTGCTCACACATTACGTATTATAAAAGAGTATAATATTAAAGGCATTACCAATACCATTAATACAGCATGTTCTTCAAGTGCTAATGCAATTATGCTAGGTATGAAGCTGATTAAAACAGGTCGTGTTAAACGTGCGATTGTTGGAGGGGTGGACTGTTTGGCTAAATATACGGTTAATGGCTTTAATGCCCTGCAGATCCTTTCAGATAGCAAGTGTTCCCCGTTTGATACAGGAAGGGATGGTTTAAACTTAGGCGAAGGAGCGGCGTACCTTGTCCTGGAGTCAGAGGAATTGTGTATTGATAAACCAAAGTATGCACGTGTGCTGGGTGCCGGTAATACCAATGATGCCTTCCATACATCTTCAATGAGTGATACAGCTGATGGTGTCATTGCATGCATTCAGGAAGCTTTATCTGATGGTGGGGTAAGGGCTGACAAGATCGACTATATTAATGCACATGGTACAGGTACACAAAACAATGATCAGGTAGAATTAACGGGGTTTAAGGCTGTTTTTAATACAATTCCTCTTTTCAGTTCCACAAAATCATACACGGGGCATACACTTGGAGCAGCAGGAGCACTGGAGGCTATTTACAGTATACTTGGCATTATGCACAATGAGGTTTACCCCAGCTTACGTGTTAAGGAGGCCATTCCGGGTTTTGACACGCAGCCTGTCGCCAACTTAATAAGCGATAAAGAAATTAATACTGTACTTTCTAACTCCTATGGATTTGGAGGTAATTGTACATCACTTTTATTTGCCAGACCATAATGTATATCCTAAGAACATCATGCATATCGCCCCAGAAAACACATGACGGCAGTTATGTGCAGGAGACTGTGAGTTATACAGGTAATAAGTATAATGCCATTGAACCTGACTATAAGGGACTAATTCGTCCGGCTCAGCTTCGCAGGATGGGAAAATCCATTCGAATGGGTATAGGTGCTGGCCTACCTTTACTGAAGACAATTGAAAAAGTGGATGGCATTATTTTGGCTTCCAGTGAGGGGGGGCTGGAGGACTGTATTAAGTTTCTAAACCAGATAGAAAATTACAATGAAGGTGCGCTTACGCCGACCAACTTTGTGCAAAGTACGCCCAATGCACTGGCCGGTAGTTTGGCTTTAATGGGGGGTTGTAAAGCCTATAATATGACCCATGTTCATCGAGGACTGGCATTTGAAAACGCGCTATTGGACGCCATCCTTCTTTTTGAGGAGCATAAAGCAGAAACCCTTCTTTTGGGTAATGTAGAAGAAATATCGGAGTATAACTTCAATATTGAAACTCTGGCCGGTCAGTTTAAAGAAGAAGAAACCAGTTCTCATAATTTATTAAGTTCCCAAACGCCGGGAACGGTTTGTGGAGAAGGTTCAAGCATGTTTTTACTGTCCGATAAACCCGATAATGCAATTGCAGAATTAACAGATGTTGCCCAAATATGCTTTCCTTCAAAAGAGGATATGATCAAACACATCAATACTTTTCTTGATAAAAATGCTTTAAAACCAGATGATATTGATACCATTGTTATAGGCAAAAATGGTGATAGTAAAACAGATTTCTGGTACGATTATGTGTGTGATACATTGTTTGATTCACAAAACAAATACTACTTCAAAAACTTAGTGGGTGAATACGCTACCTCTATGGCTTTTGGTGTTTTTCTGGCTTCTGAGATTTTGGATGGCAGAGAGGTGCCTGAGGAAACCGTCATCCGTAAATCCGGCGTTGCGCGAAATATCCTGATCTATAATCATTATAAAGGACAACAGCACGGTATGGTGCTTCTCCGGAAATAGTGTTCTCGTTGGGGTATAGTGCTGTGTCTTTCTGTGTCTTCTGTGGTTTTTTAAGAAACGTTATCTTTTTAACCCCTGAAATCACTGAATAGCACTGAAATAAAATCCTAATCCCATCTGTGTAAATCTGTGTCTTCTGTGGTTTTATAGAACGTAATTAATCAACCACCGAAATCACTGAATAGCACTGAAATGAATTCTATCTACCTTCCGTGTAAATCTGTGCCTTCTGTGGTTTTTAAAGAAACGTTATCTTTTTAACCCCTGAAATCACCGAATAACACTGAAATATATCCTCATCCCTTCTGTGTCTTCTGTGGTTTTTTTATTAACGCTTTTTTACCTCCACATTCTTCACATCCATAAATTCTCACAATTACTACCGCAAAAAAGTATTCTGCTCATTTTAAAGATAGATATGTACAAGGTGCATTTTCTTAACATGCAGAAACAGAGGGTTTAATGTTTACTTGTCATCGTAGTTAAGTACTGATTTTGGATAGGAAATTCTATTATCCAGTGATTTTCACTAGGGATTTTGCGTATTAAAAATTCGCATTTTCCCTAGTCAAAATAGGGAAAATGCTAATAGACAGGTGGAATTAGCCATTTAACTTTGCATACGATGGAAGTTCACAATGTATGATGTGCTTCATCGATAGAATATATGGTAATAATTATGAATGAAAATTAAGGACCTACTATGTTGTTTAAGTGAATATCAATACCCAGTACATAATGATGTTTATTTCGCCCGATATATTGACATAGGCCCTCCAACGGGAGGGGTGTTAATACCTTAAGCACACATAGTAATTTTGACCATAAAAGGAGTAGCATTTTATGATTTTAGTGAATCTAAGTATTGTGTCTGCAACTTAATAAATGCTGAATGCTGCAACAAAAAGCAAAGTTATTAAGCGAGCAGACTTTAATGAAATTGCTCTCAACGGAGAGCTTGTCTACTCTTTTATTCTGTATGAGACCAGTGGTATCTGCAGATTTGGTGTCTACCCCGGAAGAGAAGCCGGGGTAGACTTAATTTCTTAAAACATGAAAAGTCTCTAAGATAAGTTTTTTCATTAGCGTCCAACGGGACGTGGCCCACTTCACCACCTGAAGTGTGCTTTAATTACATCACACTCAGTTCTCCCCTTTTTCATAACGTTAAGGGGGAGAATTTTATAACTGACTATTATAAAAGTTTATATGGATATGCAGGAATTTGTCACTCGAAACAAAGCAGAATTTATAGAACAAGCAATAACTGATAATCTTAACAAACGACGCCGATGTCGATTTTGTGACACCATATTTTACATCAGTGAAGCCAAGATTTTCATTAATGCAGACCAGGAAAAGATCATATGTTGCCCTAATGCACCATTATGTAAGGGTACTATTGAAAACTGGTCATTAACACTGTTTTAAGTAATGGGTATGTACAATTTGTATGCGCAATCATATTTGATTTTGTTTAAGATTAAACGGTTGACACTGATTTGATAAGCCAAAGTTGCTGATTAAAGCTTATGAAGTGATTTTACATCAGAAAACGGTTTGCAATCAATGAATTGTAAAAGCTTCAGAAAAGCCGGCAATCTTTAATGTTAAATGTTTACACTATGAAGTTGAAAGTATCAATTGTAGATGATCACCCTATATTTAGAGAAGGACTTAAGTATTACTTATCATCAATTTTATCTATTAAAGAGATACGACTTTATCCCAATGGTGAAGACTTTATTTTTTCTGCTCACAGGGGTGTTAAGGTAGATCTTGTTTTTATAGATATTAACATGCCAAAGTTAGATGGAGTTGAAACCACAAAGTTGCTACGACAATTGAACTCTGATGTTAAAATCATTGCCATTTCATCAATAGAGTCAGTAGGTTATGTAGAACAAATAATTGAAGCCGGAGCCAATGGTTATTTGACAAAGTCTTTAGCAGTTGATGAAGTTGAAAAAGCTCTTGATACCATACTGAAAGGCAATTGTTACTTTTCATCAAATATCATTGTAAATCTTACGCGTAGTTGCGTTCAAAGAACTTTTAATGTAAAGAATCATGTAGAACAAATATCCAAACGCGAGATGCAGGTCTTAAGATTAATATGTCAAGGTTCCACCAGAGAGCAAATAAGTAAGGTTTTAGGTGTTTCACACCGTACTGTTGACAAACACAGGCAAAAACTATTGGAAAAAACCGATAGTGAAAATACTGTTCAACTCTTGCTCTATAGCTTCAGAAATAAAATCATCACTATTTAGATTGGGCATAGTGCAATAAAAACCATATCGAATTTACC
The DNA here is from genome assembly GCA_022361295.1 of Bacteroidales bacterium. GTDB lineage: Bacteria > Bacteroidota > Bacteroidia > Bacteroidales > Marinilabiliaceae > Carboxylicivirga. The sequence continues at coordinate 1,734 of JAKSBD010000332.1, read as the reverse complement.
AAACGACTATCATATTTTGGTACAGAGTTATCTGGCATTTGCACGCCAATGAGGTGAAATTTATCGTCCCAGCTCTGCTTGTTTTACACCAGCTTACTTAAAGAAACTATTAATTCAGATGCGATCGCTGAATGTGAACCGTGATGTCTGTTTATATATGTAAAGAACTATTGGTGTGGATGTGTAAGGTGCAGAATATGAGCTTTTAAAGGGCTTTTCTTTGTGGGATATGAATATTAAATATACGCACTTTACCTATCTAAAATACGCATTATTGGTATTAAAAAGTGGTAAAATCCCTATCTGAATCTTCGCAATATGCTAAAGGAGATGCGCTTTTTTCATTGTCTCTTTGTAACCGATAATTTTCATTAACCGATTTTAAAAGCTGATAAGTATGATAACAACGAAATATATTATTTACACTTTCTTACTGCTACTCATAATAAGCAGTGGTAAGGCACAGGAATCGTCTGAAGCTTTGTTTAGTAATTCATCCCACTACTTTGGCACTTTCAGTAAGTCAAAGGGGAAACAAAGTCACAGGTTTGAACTGACGAATACCACCAATAAGCCACTTGTAATAAAACGGGTTAAGTCTACCTGTGGCTGTACTGCAACTGAATATACCAGGCAACCAATAGCCCCCGGCGAAAAAGGCTATGTTAAAGTAGTTTTCGATCCGGCAAAGTTCTCGGGTTATTTTAGCAAAAAGATCTCGGTATATACCAGTGCTTCCAATCAGGCAATTCAGTTAAGCATTAGTGGGCGTATCAGGGTTAACAGCAGGGTCAGTGATACATTCACGCATCATTTGGGCGACCTGAGGGTAGAGAAGAAAGTTATAGAATTTGGCGATACAGAAAAGAAATCGGAGGTAAGCAAAGACCTTAAGATGATTAATATTATGCGCGACCCAATTAAGCTGCGCATAGTTAACTACCCTGATTGGCTTAGCAGTTGCAAAATCACGAAAGCGGAACTGAAGCAAGGTGATAACTCACGAATATTAGTAACGGTTACACCACAAGATTTAGCGCAATGGGGCAGCCTGACAGGCTCTATTACTATGGAAATAACACGCGGCGTTAAAACCGAGCAAAAACAAGTGCCGGTGCAAATCAATCTGATCGATGCGTTTTCCACTCTATCGCCCGAACAGCTGAAATCTCAACCTGTAATAAGCTGTCAATCCGATACGCTTTTAATGGCCCATAAGCCGGGTAAAGTCATCAGCTCTAAACTAACCATTATAAACGAGGGCAACAGCCCATTATATATACGCAGGGTGCAGAGTAATTCAGAGCATGTGCATATTAAAAAGTTCGATGCAGTCATTGAACCCTCCAAAAAGGGGCAGGTAAACATACAGTATAGTTGTGGTAGCAGTATTACAGAACAGCCACAGGTTTACATATGGAGTAATGACAAACAGCACTATAAGAAAGAAATACAACTACAGATTGAGAATAAATAAACCACAGATAAGAACCACAGATTACACAGATGAACACAGATGAACACAGATAAGAACCACAGATTACACGGATTACACAGATGAAAGAACCACGAATTAAACAGATTACACAGATGAAAGAACCACGAATTAAACAGATTACACAGATGAAAGAACCACTAATGATACAGATGAAAGAATCACAGATTAAAAAAATATCCGTGTAATCCGTGCCATCCGTGGTTAAACGTAATTCCGTGTAATCCGTGCCATCTGTG
>JAKSBD010000235.1 GCA_022361295.1 Bacteroidales bacterium | reverse complement strand
TAATTTATCTGTAATGGATATTGCTTGTTTTATAAAGGGCTATAAAAAAAGAGAGGACAGATACGTTTATCTGTCCTTACCCTTAAATCAGCTAACTAAATCCAAGTTTTATGAAAAAATCCAATACAAAGATGGGGATATTTTTGGGGGTTGCAAGAGTAAAAGTGTTAAAAAATTGTAAAATCAATAATATTTAAGGGGGTGTACACTGGAAAAGTGCATTTATTTTGATTTTGCAACATGAAAAAACAGGGGGTTGTTGGTGTAAATGATTAAAAATGGTTGTTTTTAATACGAATTAAAGGGGGTTGATAATGATTTTAATTATTTAGTAATGATTTTTGATGAATAAGAAGGGGGTAGTTGATAATTGACACTTTTTAATATTTATTGCTTTTAAGTTATCACAATTGTGGTTTTACTGATAGGTTTTAAGTACTGTATTCATTTTACCGGCTGAATCAGTCAATCCTCCTTCACGGTTTCGCAATAGCCAGATGGATTGATGGGATTCTATCAAAGTTGTTAACTCTGACCTTAATTCATCTTTTTTACTTTGTGGGATACTTGAAAAGTAACCATCGGGTGTTTCGAGTTTAGCTAAGGCTAAATGGCAGGCATGTAAAGCGAGGCTCGCAGCCTGGTTAAACTCCTTAAAAACAATTTCAGCATCATTACATTCAGGATGTGATGAATTAAACAGACTTACTTGTTCGTTAATAAACTTAATCGTTGCCTCGGTGTCTTGTTTTGAAACGTTTTTTAGCCAGCGGTCTGTATGTATTGATTTCCTGTTGCGCTTAAGAAGCTGGTGGAAAATATTACTATTACTTGTTATGGCATTCATTTTAAGGTAGGCATCACCTAGTTTGACAATTGCATCACCGCTTCGACCTGTTTTATCATTGAATACCTGGTTTGATACATGCCGTGCTATATCTATATCAGCATTCTGTTCCACATTCCAGCTCAATGCTGCGCCGTATAGTAATGCCGGGTAACAAACAGATAAAGGTTGCCAGTGCCCCTGATCACCCCAGTTGGTATTTAGATAACCAGTGGCACCGAATTTTTTTCCATTGACAGCTGCATTTTTGAGGTTGGCAAAGCCGTTCTTGTTACGTCCAATAATTGAGTTCCATGTCGATGTGCCAGGACATACATAATAGGCTAATCCTGCTTTTTGAAATTGCGGGCAGTTCTTATTAAACGGATAATCGGCTTCGTAGCCCCAAACTAATGCCACCATATCTTTGGGTAGTTCCGGTATTAACTTTGGGTAATGTAATATAATATCGCCCCAGAATTGCGTGGTCCGATCATATTTATCAACTTCATTTTTGAGCTCTAGAACAAAATCGAGATAAACTCTTCCTTTGCCACGTTCTTTGCAAATAGCTTTTGATTTGCCTACGCCTAGTTCAACCGTTTCGTCGCATCCAATGTTAAAATACTGACTTGTGAAATTGGGAAGAAGTTCTGAATATAATTCCTTCATAAGTTCCAAAGATCCTGGTTCAACAGGGCTCAGGCTGGTTCTTGACATCATGCCCCAAATGGTTTTACCGGGTTGAGGTAATTCGGCCAGATGTTCGTACTGTTCATGTTTAAGCCAGCGCTTCATATGACCAAAAGAGTTTTGGTTAGGTACTAAATCGATATAGTGGCGTTGGCAATATTCATCCAGATCTTTGATTTGACCGGCAGTCATTGGGCTGGCATTTTTCCATACTGTCTCATGGTTTTGGTAAGCAAATGTATGTTCGGTGTAAAGTTGCAGTTCGTTTATTTTCCATGCAGCCAGTTTATCAACGATACTATACAATGTTTGCATTGAAGGCACTTTATCCCGACTAATATCAAGCATTACACCCCGACGCTCAAAGTCAGGCTCATCGGTGATGTTAACCGTTGGCCAATACCCGCTTTCACATGCAAACTGTCCAATTTGCTGAAGGGTTAACAGACCATAATAAAGTCCTGTTTCACTGCCTGCAATTAATGTGATTTGTGTGGTACTAATAATTAAGTGATAGGCTTGTGGTTTCAGATCTTTACTAATAGTTGCCTGAAAGAGAGTAGTGTAAGGGTTTGATATAACAGGGGACAACTGACATTTTATACCCGTTTGATCAAGGGCGTGCAGAATGGTGAGCAGAGGTTTGCTTAGTTGAATAGCATTGGATTGCAGATAGGCAAAGCCCTGATTGACCTGCAGCTGACTGCCCGTTTGTTCTGTGTGTTTTGGAGCAGGCAGTAAATAGTTGTTAAGATCAGCTGCAATACTTAACTGATTGATAAGTAATGCCAGGCATAATAGTAGCTGTTTCATTTTAAGGATTTATCTATTGATAATCGAATTTACTAAATCAAGGTTTTTATTCAAGGTTGAATAGTTAAAAGTTCGTTAATATTTTGCATTAAATTGATAGATAAATACTTGAGTTCAGTGGTTGGTTTGATTTAAAAGATTGGTTATAAGTAGTTTGTAAATCAGCTCTAAAACCATTAAGAATACTTAATTCTTAATAGCTCCCCCGATAGCCATCAGGGTCTATTGTCTAATAGTCTAACGATCTATTGATCTATTGAAAGTAATTATTTCTTAATAAACTTGTCAACCTCTTATAAAGCGCTAGTTTTGTTTATATAAAAATTAAATCAATCTCAAATTATGTGGACATTTTTGGGGGCAATATTAGCCCTGATCCTGGGCTTTGTATTTTACGGTAAGTTTATAGAGCGATTCTTTGGGGCAGATGATACCAAGCCTACGCCTGCTGTCCAAAAGGCCGACGGTGTAGATTTTTCGCCAATGCCAACCTGGAAAGTTTTTACCATTCAGTTTTTAAATATTGCAGGTCTGGGACCTATTTTTGGAGCCATATTAGGCGCTATGTATGGTCCGATGGCTTACTTGTGGATTGTTTTGGGATGCATATTTATGGGGGCAACTCACGATTATTTCTCCGCCATGTTATCTGTTCGCCATGGAGGAGCAAGTATCCCTGAGATTGTTGGAAAATACCTTGGTAAAGGATTTCAGAATTTTTTGCGGGTATTTACACTACTGCTTCTGATTTTTGTTGGTGTGGCGTTTGTGTCTGGTCCGGCTGGTTTACTGGCCAATCTCACAGGAGGAGGATTAAGCATCTGGCTGTATGTAATATTTGCTTATTACCTGATTGCTACTCTTTTGCCCATTAATAAAATTATAGGAAAAATATACCCCTTATTTGGCGCTGCATTAATAATTATGGCTATTGCCATTGCAGGAGCAATGTTGCTGGGGGGTATTTCAGGTTCGGTACATATGCCCGAGCTATCGGTGGCCAGTTTTGCTAACTGGCATCATCATCCGACTGAAAATATTCTGTTTCCAATGATGTTTATAGTTATTTCATGTGGAGCACTTAGTGGTTTTCATAGTACGCAGGCACCTATGATGGCCCGCACAATAAAAAAAGAGAGCTATGGGCGATATGTGTTTTACGGCGCTATGATAGCTGAAGGTATTGTAGCTATTATTTGGGCCACTGCGGCCATGACTTTTTTTGGTGGAGCAGAAGGACTAAATACCACTATGCAACTCGATGGGCATAATCCCGCCTGGGTGGTCAATGAAATAAGTGTTGCATGGTTGGGTAGTGTAGGGGCCATTTTTGCCATAGTTGGTGTTATTGCTTGTCCTATTACAACAGGCGATACTGCTTTTAGAAGCGCTCGTCTCACCATTGCTGATGTGTTTAAATTTGATCAATCAAGTATTAAACGACGACTGATAATAAGTGTTCCGCTTTTTGCTGTTGGTTTTGTGTTATCTCAATTGGAGTTCGCGACAATATGGAAATATCTTGGATTATCAAACCAGATTTTAGCTGTAGTAGTACTTTGGACCGGAGCCATGTATCTGGTTAAACAGAATAAACTACACTGGTATTCGTCCTTACCTGCTGTGTTTATGACCATTGTGTGTGCAAGTTATTTGCTGGTTGCTCCATTTAAAAATGGTGGATTAGCTCTGGATACGCAATTAGGAATTATGATTGGCATTGTTTGTGGTTTATTAGCCCTGCTTTTATTTATTGTCAGTGCCAGACGAGTGGCAGTTAAAGCTAAGGTTGCATGAGTAAGCACATTACTAAACAGGTTAAGGAACTGATAAATATGGTTGCGCTTCGCAATGAAACCTACATTGTAGAAGAGGCAATAGATGCTGAATTTATACGCTTTTGTAATGATAATGGACTGGGGGCCTGGTGTTATTCACAACATCAGAAGAACAGTCTTCGCGGACTTGATAAAGTCTCTCTAAGCAATTGGAAAGCAATCTATTTTCAAAATACAATTAAATACCAACGTTATTTAGCTGTTTTCAGTAAGGTGAGTCAGCTTCTGTGTGAGGCTGGTATTCCAATAATGGCATTAAAAGGAATAGCACTTGCCAGCCACCTATATAGTGACGATGGTTTGCGTCCGATGGGAGATGTTGATATTATGGTGCCGGATGGTATGGGAATGGCGGCACTGGATGTATTGATGAAAGCGGGTGCCGAACAATTGGTGGTGCCCAGGTCATCTTATCATGAGTTGGCTGATGCACATGTGCGGGCCGTGAGATTAGATGGGGTAATGGTAGAAATTCACCAGCGTCTTTTTTCATTAGGAAGTAGTTTTCATACGCCCGAAATAGATTTCTTTAAGTATACCAATGGATTTGAGAAGCAAGGTGTTAAAATACATCAGTTAAACCCCGATTGGATGGCGTACCATTTAATAGCACATGCAGTGAAGGGCATTGAGATGGGCGGCTTGCGAATAGGATGGTTACTTGATATTGCTTTGTTAATTAATCAGCAAAAGGATGATGAGGCATTTGTGGAAAAGGTTGTGAATATAATGCCTAAAAAGAAAGCAGCAATGCAGAGCGTTATTGATATGGCTATGTTGCTTTTACCTGATAGTAATCGATACGGTGTGCTCAACCATTCAAAGTTGTACGACGAAATTTCATACTTACTTGAGGATAATAATCATGAAAAGATCTATCGCTTTATTAATCTGAGGCAGCTAAGCCGTGTGCCGGGATTATCAAATAAGCTGATGCTTTTGTACCATGAGTTTTTTCCATGCAGGGAATACATGCGATATCGTTATCATGCTAAAGCTAATGAATCATTATGGCGTTTATATCTTAAACGGATTATCCGTCGTTAAGTAGCACCTTAATTGGATGCGGACAAGAATTTCAATCTTATTTGATTTTTTACACTTCCTGATAAACGGGAATGATCTCTTTGCCCTGCTTTAAAAAATACGTTTTAGTCTGTGAGTAATTACGTGTGAAACCCAGGAAAAAACCACCACCGCCAGAGCCACATAGTTTAAGTGTGAAAAGTTGGTTTTCCAATCCTTCCTGCCAAAAGGTTTGTATGTTTTGTGGTATCATCTCCTTAAAGTGCTTAAACTGAAAACTTGAAAGCTTTAACAGGTAATCAAACATTTTATCCAGTTCTCCCTTTAACAGGTGCTGAATGCATCTGTTGGTTATTGGTGTTAGCTCATGGTCGACTTTTTCTTTAAAGGCGCTATCATGAGTTTTATCCATAAACAGCTTCACGAGTGGAGCTGTTTTACCGGTGGTTTCAGCATCGACTAAAAAGATGGCATCTTCATTGAGAATATCGCGGCGAGGTATGCCAACCGATGAGATATGTTGGGCATTCTCCAGAACGATTGGGTGCTTTAAATAGCAGATTAAAGGATCGATGCCGGAGCTTGTTCCGTGATAAAATGATTCTATTTGTGCAAATATTGTTTTTAGCTCTATCAGTTCATCGTCGCTAATGGCCGTGTGTGCCTCTATTTTATTAATGCCATATTTATTGTAAAGAGAAGCTACCAAAGCGCCACTGCTTCCCAGTCCATACCCTTCCGGTATTGATGATTCGAAATAAAGTCCTTCGTCCAGGTCGCTCAATAACCTTTTAGTATCCAGTTGTACTTTTAATTCTTTTTTTTCCTTAAGTGCAGAGATGTATTTAGCCAGCTCTTTCAGCTGTTTGTTCGAATGTCTGGCAAAATTCAGGTTAGTATAGCTTTCGTTATTGATAAAGCGTAATTCTCCATTAAAATGTGAGTAGGGAATAGTTAATCCCATTGATCCCATAATAATACTGTATTCTCCAAACAGCATCACCTTTGAATAGTATATATCTTTCTTGTCTTGCATCAAAGCGCCCTGTTGTTTTCTATTACTGTAATGATATTTCATCAAAAATAACCTCTTCATTATCACACAATACACGAAGGTGCTCTTCAATAAACGGATGCACTATTTTACTCTGTGATTTTGGATAAATCAGGTGTATGTTAGGTCCTGCATCAAGAGTGAAGGTCAAGGGTATATGGTGATGTTCCCGGAATTTAATAATTCGCTTGATAGCTCTTAATGATTCAGGGGCCATTAAAGTATAAGCCGGTGATGAACTCATCATTAGGCCATGAAGACTAAGGGCTTCTTCTTCAGATACTTTTGAGAAAGTTTTAAAATCACCATCCTTAAGGGCTCCCAGCAGAAGTTCAATATTTTTGTTGGCTTGTTTGATTCTGCCATCACGGTAGGGGTGATTGTCCATTAACTGGTGACCTGTAGTACTGCTAACTGATTTAGCACCTTTGCGAATAACCAGAATAGTATCCTGTAAATCGTTAAAGACAGAATGTACTGATTCATTGATGGAAATACCGTAATGATTATGTGAGTTGGATACGAGTGGTGTTTCTCCCCAAAGAACCCAGCCCGGCATGGTAGACCGGCAGGCACTTCCTGAACCTAAACGGGCCATTTCAGATATCATTGCTGGTTTAGATGCCTCCTTGAAATTAGGTGTGATTTGCATCTGAATATTGTATAAAGCTCTTGCAATGGATGCCATTGAACTTGCTGATGAGGCAATACCGCTTGAGTGCGGGAAAGTGTTGGAACTTTCAATTTTAAGATCTCCGGATTCAAGAAATGGTAAATACTTAACTAAACGCTCACTTAATGTCTTTAGCTTTGGTATAAATGCTTCTTTAGACCTTCCTTCAAACAAAAAATCAATTGATAAACCACTGTCATTATGCGAATAGGAGATACTCGTTTTAGTAATTGATTTTGAAAGCGTAAAGCTAATGCTTGGGTTAACAGGCTCCTGAACACCTTTTTTGCCCCAGTACTTTACTATGGCAATGTTAGAAGGAGCACTGGTTGCGGCTTTAAAAATATTGTTTTCAGGTGCGATCATTAGTTAATTTTGATATCGTTAAAGTTGAACATGGGTGTCAGTCCTTTTTCTTCAAAATATGTTTTAACATAGTTTTCCGGTTCCTCTGAAATAACCATTATAAAGTCACCTCCCCAGGCTCCCAGTGTCTTAATGTAACCTTTGAAATTCCTAAAATGTTCATGCTTGATGGGATTTAATTGAACAATGTTGCTGATAATGCTTTCGTGTTGATCCATTAGTTGTCCGAATTCCTTTATGTCTGTACAGTTTAGCATTTCATCTGTTAAGCAATTAATTTGTTTAATGGATGATTCGGAAACATTGAGTTTCGAGAATCGCGCAATTTCATTTTTACTACTTTGCTTGTTGCCAGAGTATACAAAGTACATTTTATCAGAAAACACAGGATTGAAATTAACGCTTTCAATTTTAGGAGCATTGTTTATTAACTGATAGGTGATTGCAGATTCAGCAGTAGCACAGGCAATGTCATACCCGGAGCCGCCAAAGGTTTCACTAAGTAATAAATAAGGATTAACACCCAGCCATTGAGCCAGTAATGAGATAAGGGTTGAGCTGCTTCCCCATCCCCAATCCGGGTTGAACTCCAGGTTCGTAATGGCTTCAGTATTGGAAATTAAATCTTTAATATCATCACGGTAGCTGATGCAAGCCTTAATAATTGATGACAAGCTTTGAGCTAATTTAGTGTTGTTTGAATGAAGGATATTTAGCTGTTCATCGAATTCTGTTTCAAACCAATGACCTGATGTATTATGTGCCTTCCATTTGAAAAAGCCTGATTGATTGGGTTTAATAATTAATGACTGACCAAACTTCAAAGGTAAAGCCAACGCTCTGGCACCCGATAAAACAAGGTATTCACCACTAATCAGTAATTTCCCGTGTGCATAATACGATTGTGTACTTTCCTCTTGTATCACTTCCTCAATTCGTTTAAAAATTCTTCAACTACTGAGTAACTAACCACAGTGTCTTTAAAATGTTTGAGAGCCGATGATTTTTCAGCTTCGCTAGCTTCCAGGGCATTTAGGACGTTGCTTAAATGCAGTTTCATATGACCTTTTTGTATGCCACTGGTAACCAGTGATGCCACAGCACCAAAGTTATTAGCAAGGCCGGCAGCTGCAACTATTTGCATCAATTGCTCAGCAGATGGATGTTGAAGAATCTGCATGGCAGCCTTTGCTAATGGATGTGTATTGGTTAAACCCCCAACTGTTCCAAGTGCCAGTGGTACTTTTAAAGTGTATACGAATTGCTTATTATTTATATCTATGGAGGTTAGACCAGCATAGCTGGCAGATTGTGCAGCGTAGGCCTGCGCTCCGGCCTCTATGGCTCTAAAGTCGTTGCCGGTTGCCAAAACCACGGCGTCAATACCATTGAAAATGCCTTTGTTGTGGGTGACGGCCCGGTAGGGGTCATTAATTGCAATTTCAACAGCAGTTTTAAACCGTTCGGCAAACTCACTTGCAGAATAGTTGCCTGCATAGGGTTTTAATTGCTCAATATCACAAGAGATACTGCATTCAACAAGACATTCAGGTGTGTAGTTGCTTAGGATGCACATGATCGTTGTAGCCTTGCCATTACTTTTGAGTTGATCGTGGTTGTTGATAAAATCAATTAAATGAGGGGCAATGGTTTCAAGACAGGTGTTAATAAAATTCGCCCCCATTGAATCGGCTGTTTTAAATTTAATTAATGCCTGGTGGGTGTTAGCCATATTGGCAATTGTTTTAAATTCAATATCAACAATCCCACCTCCGCGCTCACGCATTTTTTGTGTGATACTGCCTGTTGCAAGATGGATTAACCTTAGAATTTCATCTTTATAAGAGTTGAGAATTTGGTAATCGCCATTCCATGTAAAGTGAATTTGTCCGTTTTTGAGTGTATCGATCACTTTAGTTCTAAATCCACCATTTTTTGCCCAAAAGCCAGCGGCTTTAGAAGCAGCAGCCACTACAGAACTTTCTTCAATAACCATTGGGATCATATAGAGCTCATCGTTAATCAGAAAATTAGGTGCTATACTAAACGGCAAATAGTAATTTGAGATGATGTTCTCTGAAATATCGTTAAATAAATGCTGTTTTGTCGGGTGTAAATACTCCTGAAATGACTCTGTCAATTGAGGTGCTAACTCTTGCTGTTCGAGCAAGAGTTTTACTTTGTCTTCCCGACTTAACCTTGAGAATCCTTTAACTAATGAGCGCATTCTATACTTGTTTTACTTTAAGGAAATTATTAGCCAGGCTCCAGCCGTGTTCTATCTGTTCAACATATGTCCTGAGTTTGCTGTAATCACCCATGGCATGACGTAAAAAGGCTGAACCCATTCCATACAATGCCGGAAGTTTAGCAATAGACGTTAGGTAATAGCCATCTAAAAGGCTTGAAATACCGCCTGATATGATTAGTTGTTTTACCTTAATGTCGTCTGCAGGTAGTTCATCAACCAGTTGATTCACCATAAGAGTCATGTCTTCAGCGGTGTGACCCACATGAATAAATGGATTAAAAACCTCAGCAGCTACTGCATTGGAACGGTTTAGTTCAACAAGCGAGAAATTAGTGCCTCCCATGGCAGCAAACTCAATGGCTTCGATTGGTAATTGAAGCAAATGCCTAAGGCTTTCTTTACCAAAGCCCTGGCCTACCTCTTTTACAATTATCCTGAGTTTCGACTGTTCTAAAAAATCCTGAATTAACTCAATGGCCGGTCTTTTTTGCTGATCACCTTCAGGCTGAAAAGCTTCCTGTAATGGGTTAATGTGAATAATCAAGCCATCAGCAGTTAGCTTATCTACCAATTCGCCCAGCTTATCTGTACTGCCATCTTCAAGCATTGTTTCCAATTGGCAAATACCAATGTTGGCAAACAAGGGGGCATTATCTCCCATGATTGGACGAACATTGAAATCATTAAAGTGCTCAGGCGAATCGAGCAGAATACGACAGGAGCCCAGACCCATGCCCAAACCAAACTCAGCACAAGCCTGAGCCAGGTTTTTATTGATGGTTCCTGCACGCTTCGTACCGCCTGTCATGCTGGATACCCAAAGCGGTAAAGTCATTTTTTTACCTGCAAACCGGTATTCTTTTTCTTGTTTGGTGTGTGTGCCAAACAAGGGTTCATAATCAAAGCGGTTGTCAACATGCTTACCTTCTAATCTTGAGCTGAATGCCAGGTCTATATGATCACGTTTCCTATCTTCCATCGAATGAGTTTTGTTTAATCAGGATAAAAATAAGCTGAACTTAAACCAATCCCAAATGCTTGCTTATAACAATTCGTAAAATTTCGGATGTTCCTTCACCAATCTGTAAGATACGCTGATCGCGGTAAAAACGCTCAATGGTTGACGACTTTAATAAGCCCTGACCGGAGAATATTTGTATAGCTTCATCTGAAATTTCTTTGGCAATATCGCTACAATACAACTTAGCCATGGCTGCCTCCTTGCCAAAAGGTTTTCCGGCGTCTTTTAATTCACAGGCGTTATACAATGTATTTCGTCCCAGTTCAAGCTTGAGAGCCATGTCGGCCAGTTTAAATGATGTGGCTTGATATTCGGCTATGGCCTTACCAAACTGTACTCTTTTTTTAGAGTATTCCATGGCCATTTCAAAGGCACCCTGCGCCAATCCAAGTCCCATTGCTGCAATTGATAGTCGACCCGAATCCAGTGTTTTCAACATTTGTCCCAATCCTTTGTCTTTCTTGCCTAGAAGTTGTTCTTTGGGCGCTTTAATGTTGTTGAATTTTATTTCAGCGGTGTCGGAAGCGCGCCACATCATTTTGCCTAGCATGCGCTTGGTTTCAAAACCTTCACTATCTCTGTCTACCAGGATGGTTGAAAATCGTTTTTTTCCATTTTCTCCATTGGTTACAGCCAGCACTGTGATACCTTTCATTAGTTCATTGCTACCGTTGGTAATGTATCGTTTACTGCCATTAATCAACCAATGATCTCCGTTTTCTTCTGCAATGGTTTCAACGCCTTGCGCATCTGATCCGGCATTGACTTCTGTTAATCCAAAAGCCCATAGTCCATCACCTGATGTTAAAGAGGGAACATATTTTTGTCGTTGCTCTTCAGTCCCAAAATTATAAAGAGGAGCAAGGCCAAGGCTATTGTGTGCGCACATGGTAGCAGCCTGGGAGCTGTCCACCCGTGCCAGCTCTTCAACAGCAATTATGTATGAGAGCGTGTCCAATCCTTGCCCACCATATTCTTTTGGGATATCAATTCCGAAAAGACCGGCTTGCCCCATTTTTTTCGCCAGTTCAACCGAGAAAGTTTCATTTTCATCAAGCTGCGCAGCCAATGGTTTTATCTCTTTTTCGGCGAAAGCCCTTACTTTCTGTCGGAATGTTTCGTGTTGTTCTGTGTTTAGTATTGACATTTCTTTGTGCTTCTAGCTATCAGCTATGCTGTTAGCTATGTGTTAATATTAGTTTGATAAGCCAATAAGGCTTGATTTAGTTTTACCTGCTCCCCGGCTGAGATGTATACTTTTTCAATGATGCCATCTTTCCAGGCTTTAATATGATTTTCTGTTTTCATGGCTTCCAGCACCAACAAAGGATCTCCTTTTTTGACTTTCTGACCATCCTTAACATGTACTTTCATTACCTGCGATGGGATAGGGGCCGAATAGTTATTACTATCAGATACCTGTTCGTTAAGTTTAGCCGGCTTATATTCAGGCAACCAGTCGAGGGCTTTGATAGTGCAGCTTTTTAACTGATGTATAATTTCCAGTTTGTCATTTTCTTCGAAACAATAAAATTCAAACACTTTATTGTTAAACTCGAATTGAAGCAAGTGATCATCAGTATGAATATTGATGACACCATACACTTCATTATCAAGAGTAATTTCTAATCCATTTTGAATAGCTTTAAATTCGGCTGAGTTACTTTGTCCGTCTATTGAATATTCAAAAAATGGTAATTGACGCCAGAATTGGTTTTTAATACGCTGATATCTGAAAACGATATAAGCTAAAACAGCAAAGACTGTATCAGCAGCTTTATATTGCAGTAATTCGACATGTTTATCTTCACAAAAACGAGTATGAATAACTGCCTCTTTAAACACTTCCGTTTGAAGCAAGGTATCATGAAAAGCAGCATTGGTTTTTATACCACGAACAATTAATTGGCGATTGGCAGTTATTGCTTTATGTATGGCTTGATCTCTGTTGTCTGCATGAACAATCAGCTTGGCAATCATTGGATCAAATTGCGAGTGAATCTCAAGTGCTTTGTCAAAACCTATTTCAAGGCGAACATCTTCCTCCTGAGGAAGAAGCAGGGTCTTTATCCATCCTGGATCAGGTTGAAAATTATTTAAGGGATCTTCTGCGCAAATCCGCAGTTCAATGGCATGACCTCGTTGGAAGATGTCTTCCTGTTTAAACGACAGTTTCTCTCCCCTGGCTATTTTGAACTGCCATTGGACCAAATCAATATTTGTAATCTCTTCCGTAACACAATGCTCAACCTGTATGCGTGTGTTCATCTCCAGGAAATAATGCTGTCCATTCTTATCAACCAGGAACTCTACAGTTCCGGCGCTTCTGTAATCAATGGTATTGCAGAGCCTTATAGCATCTTTGTAGAGTTTCTCTTTAACAGCATTGTCAAGGTTATATGCAGGAGCTTCTTCAATTATCTTTTGGAAACGTCGTTGAACGGAACATTCGCGTTCAAATAAGTGAACGGTATTACCATCATTGTCGGCCAGCACCTGAACTTCAATGTGGCGTGCTTCTTCAATATATTGTTCAACATAAATACGTTCATCGCCAAAGTAACGTTTGGCTTGTGTACTTAGGATGGGCAATTGATGTAGCAATTCATCTTTGGTATAACAAATTTGCATGCCTTTACCACCACCGCCCATGGCTGCCTTTACCAATACGGGGTATGGTAATGTTTCGGCCTCGGAAAGAATACTTTGGATATTGCCTTCCCACGATTGTGTTAAGGCCACACCAGCTGATCGGGCAATCGAACGTGCCATTTGCTTATCGCCCATATGTAGCAGGTTATCTGCAGATGGCCCTACAAAACTAATGCTGCTATTATCGCAGGCTTCAGCCAATTCACTGTTTTCTGAGATAAAACCATAACCTGGATGAATACAATCTGCCTCATATTGTTTGGCCAGGTCAATGACAAATGGAATGTTCAGGTAATTATCTTTGAACGGACCATGCTTAAAATAATGCACCTCGTCACTAAGGCTGGCTGCCAGGCAGTCTTTTTCAAGTTCTGACAATAGCACAACGGTTTTAATGCCCAGTTGATGAGCAGCCCTGATGATGCGTACGGCTATTTCGCCTCTGTTTGGTATGAATACTTTTCTCATCTCCTTCTCGTTTCCTTCTTATTTATACCAGTTCGGACGTCGTTTATCAAAGAAGGCTGAAACACCTTCCTGACCTTCATCCGATTTTCGTGATTCAGCTATTTTTGACAGACACAGCGTTTTAATGTCCGGTTTATTAATCTGTGTTTCCAGTTCATTAAGCAAGTGTTTGGTCGATGCCATTGCCTGTGAACTGTTTGCTTTAAAAATATTACAGAGCTCATCAACCCGATCAGAAATGGCTTTGGCAGGTAATACCTCATGGATCAGGCCTAACTTTTTTGCTTTTTTAGCACTAAAGGATTGGGCGCTTAGCATAAGTACTCTGGCTTGCGATACGCCAATTTTATTGACCACAAAGGGAGCTATTGTAGCGGGCACCAAACCCAGCTTTACTTCTGAGAAAGTTAGTTTCACATTAGATTCGGCAATAACATAATCGGCACAAGCCAGCAAACCTAAAGCCCCGCCCACAGCAAACTTCTCTACCCATACAATAACTGGTTTTGGAAAGCTGTTAAGCAAGTCAAAAAGTTCGTAGAACAAAGCTGCATCGGCCTTGTTTTCTTCGTCAGATTGATCAAGTCCCTGCTTCATCCATTGCAAATCGGCACCTGAGCAAAAAACATTATTGGCACCCCTCAAAACAATCACCTTCTGTTTATCATCATCTTTAAGCTTTTCTAAAGTGGCTTTCAGGCATTGCAGCATATTTTTCGAGAGCGCATTCTTTCTGCCCGTATCATTAAGAAGGATGCGGCTGATGCCATTGGATTGGTTTAATTGTACCAAATCCTTGTTATTACATTCTGTAGATGCCATATTTTGTATCCTTCTTTTCGTAATTATCAATAATTCTGAGCACCAGGCCCGCTATTTGCCGGGTTGACTCCGGCAGTATAATGCCATCGTCCCAAAGGCGACTGGTACTATAGTATGGAGAACCTTCTCTTTCGTATTTTTCGAGTATGGATGCTTCTATTTGCTTCAACTGTTCTTCGTCTACTTCCTGGTTTAGGGCTGCAGCCTGATCACGTTTAATGGTAGTCAGCACCTGAGCGGCCTGTTTGGCACCCATAACAGAAATTCGCGCATTGGGCCACATAAATAAAAATCGTGGGTCATAGGCGCGGCCTGCCATAGCATAGTTTCCTGCACCATAAGAACCACCCATTAGTATCGTAAAATAAGGAACGGTTGAATTGGCCAGCGCATTCACCATTTTAGCTCCATCTTTGGCAATGCCTTTATGCTCATAGTCTTTACCAACCATAAAGCCGGTAATGTTTTGCAAAAACAGCATGGGTATGTTACGCTCGTTGCATAACTGGATAAAGTGCGTTCCCTTTAAGGCCGATTCAGAAAACAGAATGCCATTATTGGCCAGAATGCCAACGTGTTGTCCTTCTATTTTGGCAAAAACGGTAACCAATGTAGTACCATATTCGCTTTTAAACTCATGAAAAGCACTCTTATCTGCCAGGCGGGCAATAATCTCTCTTACGTCCGGAAACGGTTTGCCGTTCTCCGGAATTAAGCCAGTAATATCGTTTGTGTCATAAGCTGTGTTAGCAGTATCTGGGCTTAATGGCTTCTTGAGGGGCAGTGTTTCTATAATGTTACGACAGATATGAATGGCGTGTTCATCACTGTCGGCCAGATGATCGGCCACACCTGATATTTGCGTGTGGACAGTACCACCCCCCAATTCTTCAGCACTAACGTCTTCGCCCGTTGCTGCTTTAACAAGTGGAGGTCCGGCCAAAAAGATAGTACCTTGATTTTTGACAATAATGGTTTCGTCACTCATTGCGGGAACATAAGCGCCACCGGCCGTGCATGAGCCCATTACAATGGCTATTTGTGCAATGCCCCTGGCCGACATGCGTGACTGGTTAAAGAAGATACGGCCAAAATCATCTTTGTCAGGAAATACCTCAGACTGATGGGGCAAAAACACACCTCCGCTATCTACCAGGTAAACACAAGGCAAATGGTTTTGAAGAGCAATTTCCTGTGCCCTCAAGTGCTTTTTAATGGTTTCCGAAACATACGTGCCTCCTTTTACAGTTGCATCATTGGCTACTAGCATTACGTGTCGTCCATGCACCTGTCCAATACCAGTGATGATGCCAGCCGACGGAAAAGCATCGTCATATTGTCCGTTGGCCGCCAATGCCGAAAGCTCAAGGAAAAAAGAACCTCTGTCAATCAGGTAGTCGATGCGTTGACGAGCAGTTAGTTTGCCCTTTTCTATATGTTTTTTAGTGGCTTGTTTGCCACCTCCCTTTAAAACCTTGCGCAGTTTTTCAAAGTAGTTATCAGCCAAAGTTTTGTTTAACTTTTTGTTACTGATAAACTCATCGGAATCATTGTTGATATGACTATAATACTTAAACATCTTTTATTCGCTACTTGCAAATAATAACCTTTTGGAGAGGCAAATGTTCAGCAATAACATGAATGTTTTGAACGCATTTGAGCATTTGTTAAGAAGTCTGTTTTTACCTGTGTTTTATCTTCAAGATTTTGAGGAAGTTGTTTTTTTAAAAGATATCATGGCTAACGCTCTGGATATTCTTCTTTTATCTTTTTCTACGAAGGTATAAGGGCTAAGGCCCATTAGTGTTCGAAAAGCTAATGCCCCTAATCGTTGAAGATCTATGCATTCAGAGGATAATTGACATCATTTTCGATTTTCCGTGCACTTCAGTGTACTCTATTGTTAACTAATGCCCAATCCCTTTTCTGTGCAATTCCGTGTATTCAGTGGATTATTAATGCTGCTTCCTATTTCAGCGGTTTTCTGTGTAATCCTTGACTAATCATCACATTTATCCCTTTTCTT
>JAKSBD010000236.1 GCA_022361295.1 Bacteroidales bacterium | reverse complement strand
CAAACAAAAACTCAACACAGAGACACTGAGTCGCAGAGTTTTTTAATAAAACTTGAAAACAACTCTGCGTCTTTGCGCCTCTGTGTTTATCTTTTTATGCTATAATAGCGGACATTCATTTGTTAATTGTGCTCTGCAAAATAAGGAAGAAAAGAGAAATTTTAAAAAAAAATGAAAAAACGATAAGGGAAAAGGTTGGCATGACCTGTCCTTATGGTGACAAAGCAATTAATAAACAGTTAAACCTAAAATATCATGAAAACAAACAGAAACATATTTGAATTAAAAGCACGCTTTTTCTTTATTCTGCTAATTGGTATGATTTCAACTTCTTTACTGGCTAACGATGCCATGAAAAAAGAAAAAAGAGTATTTGAAGAAGGTACCTACAAAGAGTTTAAAGGAAAAGTTGTAGCAGCTGACAGTGGAAATGATTTAGTATTTGCCAATGTGACCATTGAAGGTACTAACATAGCCACAGTAACTAACTCAGAAGGCTATTTCGCACTGAAAGTTCCAAATGAGATGCTGAATAAAGGAATTACTTTCTCTTACATTGGTTATCAGAAAAAAACAATTCCTGTTGCCGACCTTAAAGAAGAGAAGAATAAGATTAAGTTAGAGGTCCTGTCGGTTTCTTTAGATGCCATCACAGTGTTTCCCAAGGATCCTGACTTACTCATTGAGGCAGTTTTAAACCAGCGTAAGAACAATTACTCTCAGGATGAAAATATGATGACAGCCTTTTATCGTGAAACCATACGTAAAAGACGTGCATATGCTTCATT
Organism: Bacteroidales bacterium; assembly: GCA_022361295.1. Taxonomy (GTDB): domain Bacteria; phylum Bacteroidota; class Bacteroidia; order Bacteroidales; family Marinilabiliaceae; genus Carboxylicivirga. The sequence goes on along the minus strand of JAKSBD010000236.1, from coordinate 8,193 downwards.
GTCAGAGGCCGTTGTGGAGGTGTATAAACAAGGTTATAATAATCAAAAGAATGATGCCATTAAGTTGTTAAAAGGCCGTAAGAGTGTTGATTATAGTAAGCTTGATACCCTTTTATTTAAATTGCAGGGTGGACCATATTCAACATTGATGCTTGATATTATGAAGAGTCCGTATATGATTTTGCGTTACGATTTACTGGATCAGTATGACTTTGAAATTGGTAATATCACACGCCAGGACGATCGTATTTTGTATATCTTAAACTTCAAGCAAAAAGAATGGGTTCCGGAACCATTATTCTATGGAAGTCTTTACATTGACTCTGAAACGATGGCAATTGTTAGTGCATCCTATAATGTAAATACGGAAGATAAAAAAGCGGTTGGAGACTTGTTTATTAAACGCAAGCCTGCCGGGGCCGAAGTTTATCCTACAAAAGCATCTTATCTGGTTACCTACCGCGAAAAAGATGGTAAGTGGATATATGGATATTCACGCGGCGAGATAACATTTAAAGTCAACTGGAAGAGGCGTTTGTTCAATACCTATTACCATACCGGCATTGAAATGGCAGTGACCGATTGGGAAAAAACAGATACCAAAACATTCAGAGGGCCAGAACGCATGAAGAGCAATATTGTGATGAGTGATACGGAAATGGGATTTGCCGACTCGGACTTCTGGGGTGCTTACAATGTTATTGAACCTGAAAAATCAATTGAATCAGCTATTAAGAAGATTCAGAGAAACATTGAGAAGCTGAAAAACTAAGTCAGGAATCTGGACCAAAACTATATACTAATTCACTAAGCTGATAGCCTAAGGGTTATCAGCTTTTTTTTGTTGATAAGCAATGGCCTTGTTCAAGCGCTTTAATTCACGAACTAAAAAAACAGATGTGATAACAGCAGAAACAGTGTCAGCTATAGGTCCTGCTAACCAAACACCATCCAAACCCATGTGCTTGGGTAATATCAGAAGAATAGGTAGCAATACAATTACTTGCCTTAATAATGATATTAAAGCCGATAACCCTGCTTTTCCTGTTGATTGAAAATAGTTACCAGTAATTATTTGAAAGCCTACCAAAGGCAATGCAAGCAGGAATAAGCGTAAGCCTCTTGTACCGATGTCAAGTAAATCATTACTGTCGGTATTAAATGCCTTAATAATCGTTCGTGGAAATAATTCACTCAGGCCAAAGCCGATAATGGAAATAATGGTGGCGAAAATAAGCCCGATAACAAGCGTTTGTTTTACGCGCTGATAATCTTTGGCACCATAATTAAAGCCAATAATGGGTTGCGCTGCCATATTAATGGCAATAATGGTCATCACTAATAGCATTGCAACGCTCATTATTACGCCCATTGCACCAACAGCCAAGTCCCCTCCATATTTAACCAATTGAACATTGAATGTTCCAAAAACAAGGCTTGATGCCAATTGCATAGAGAAGGGCGCAAAGCCAATTGATAATATATACCATACAATGTCTTTCTTAAGCTTAAAGTTGCGCAACCGTAGTTTAATCACCGACCGTTTGCTTCTGAAATGAGCAATCACCCAAAGCATTAAAACAAACTGCGAAAGAATGGTTGCATAGGCAGCTCCGGCAACTCCCATGTCTAAAACAAAAATAAAAATGGGATCAAGAATAAGGTTTAAACCGGCACTGATCAGCATTGAAATCATGGCCACATTGGCACTACCTTCAGAGCGTATAAGGTTGTTGAGCGAATAGCCAACTATGTTAAATACGGTGCCAAGCAATATAATGTTCAAATATTCATTGGCATAATCAAAGGTTTCGTCATTGACGCCAAAAAACTGTAACAGCGGATTTTTAATGGCAAATCCGACTAACATTATAAAAACGGCCACCACTACCATCAGCACAAAGGCATTGCCCAATACCTTTTCGGCTCTGTTAAAATCCTTTTTTCCCAGGTTTAAAGATATTCTAACGCCGGCCCCCATACCTATTAACATGCCAAAGGCCATCATGATAACCATAATAGGGAAGACCGCACTTAGACCAGACAAGGCCATTGCTCCAACTCCCTGACCAATAAAAATACGGTCAACTATATTGTATAAGGAGTTGATTATGACACCAGCAAATGCGGGGAGGAAATATTTCCAAAGCAATTTTGGGATGTGCTCAAATTCAAGCTCTCTGACGTTTTGTGCCTGTTTTGACATGGAATGAGTTACAATTAGAAGCACAAAAGTATAAAAAGGTGATGATTCTCATGGTTAAATGTCAGTATTTGGCAAAAATTAACATTCGTTACTGTACAGTAAAGCAACTGTTGCCTGAGGTGAATGAATTGCGGCATGCTTATGCATTTTTCAATTTAAATGCATAATTTGTGAATCATATTCAATAAACAAAAAACCTCTTATGAGATTAACACTGCTGTTACTTTGTATTATATCCATTTCACAGGTGTTTGCACAGGATGCACATTACTGGACCGAACAATATGGTACCAATTCGATGCTTTTGAGTAATTCAGTATCGGGAAGTGTGGAGGATTTGGGTGCCGTTTTTTATAACCCGGCTCGTTTAAGTTTAATTGAAGACAATGCTTTTATTATCAGTGGTAAGGTGTACCAGCTTAGTTCCTTTAAATTTAAAACCAATTCAGAAGATAAGCGCACATCGCCCAAAAGTCAATCCTCTTTTGGTGGTGCACCCAGTTTACTGGCAGGTACATACCGGGTAAAAGGCTGGGATAAGCATTCTTTTGCCTATTCATTTTTGGGTCGCAACCGAATGGATGTTGACATCCAGGAAAGCACCAGTGCATATGGAAATGTTTTGCCTGGAATTCCCGGTGAAGAGCATTTTAGTGGTGATGTATACCTGCAAAAGAAATTCAATGAGGAATGGTTGGGGTTGAGCTGGTCTTATGCTCCCAACAATAAGTTTAGTATTGGTTTAACCAATTTTGTAACCATACGAAAGCAAAATGCCACCGACGAGACACAAATGTATGCATATACAGAAGCTCAGGATGTGGAGGCCTATAAAAACAACAATCAGTACAGTTATTCGCACACAGGCTTACTATGGAAAATTGGCCTGGCATGGGATCATGATCCGATAACATGGGGTATTACTGTCACAACACCAACTGTATCTTTAAGTGGGAATGGCTCGTTTACTTACGATTATGTTTATACGGGTATTAATGAGCTAAACCCGATTTATGAGCGTAATAAGCAAAGCGACTTAGCGATGAAATTAAAAACGCCTTTTTCAATAGCGGCCGGTATCGGGTATACAACAAAGAGGGGCTCGTTACATGCCAGTGCCGAATACTTTGGGGCTGTTAAGGAATATACTTTAATGAGTAGTGAGCCATTTTACGGGCAGAGTACTAATGACGAATACCAATCCTTTTTAGTTAATGAACTTAATCCTGTATTTAACATCGGGGTTGGTTATAACTTTGTTTTTAATGAAAATGTGTATGGCTATGTCAGTTATTCAACGGACTTTTCTGCTGCTGTAACAGGAAGCAGCAGTGATGCTGTATTCAAGGAAAAAACGTATGCATCTACTTTTGATTCCGACATTAATCACTTTGGTGGAGGAGTGGTATTACACCTTAAAAGGGCCGATATAACATTTGGAGCCACACTGGCTACAACAAAATACAGGGTTAATCGCGCACTTGGATTTCCTGAAGATGATAACTCAGGTATTTTTGATCCCGATGCCTATACTGATGTTCGTTGGAATCGCTGGCGCTTTATAGTCGGTGTATCCATCCCGTTTTTAGATGAGTTTACAAAGAAATGGGAAGATAAAATATTGAACAGAAATGGAGAATCCAATTAAAATATAGGGCTGTCTCAAAAGTATTTGACTTTAGTGAATCTTTCATTTTAAAAATTGTACAAGATAAAAATATATACACAGCCACAAAGCCACGAAAAGCACTAAGTTTATTCTTAGTGCTTTTCGTGGCTTTGTGGCAATACTTACGATTTGTAACTCTCAGGTAAATGTTTCTGACTTTTGATACAGCTCTTTTGCTATTTAAAACTTACCAAATTTCATTACCAGGCCAAAATTAAAGCCCCTTAGCATGTCTTGTGAACCAATATTACCTTTGGTTTCATCTTTATATGACATATTAATGTTGCTGGTGTAGCGATAGCTTACCGATAAGCCCATGCGCATGAACTTAATCATATTAAATTCCAGCTCAACACCTGGTTCCAATACAAAGAAGGCATCGCTGTCTTCGTAGTTTTCTTTGTAATCGTTGTCTTCATCATACTCTTGCCAATGCTGGTTGTATGTAACACCTCCCGCACCAATTAAGATGGGGAACGACAAGTGAACGGGGGATTTGGCTCCGATAATTGGTTCAACTAAAATACCTCCGTACCCACCGGCTATCTGGTATTCTTCAAAATTTAAATTACCATCCTTTTGGGGGTCAGTCATAAAACCATATCCACCAAGGCCTAATCCAAAATTATGATCTATTACCCAGGCACCGCGTGCACCTATTAATAAGGCATCACGATTATTTATCTCACTGTAATTCACCATAACAGCACCATATCCACCATGCGAATGGTTGTTTGAACTGCTAAAAATGGTTCGAACTTCATTGTTGCTTTCTTGTGCACCGGCTAAGGATATGACCATTGCTAGTGCTAATGTCAGTATGATTGATTTCATGTGTTTAAATTTTTTCAGTGGTCACATGGAACTCACAAATAAATTTAATTATCTGTCTATTCGTCAATTGGGATAATCAAATTTACATGTTCGTTTCATATCTTTAATTTTTACATTTTCGAGTTTATATTATGCTATAGCGTGTATTCTTCTAAAAAACAAAAGCTGCGGTAACTGATACTGTATTTAAATTCACCCTAAAATACCCTGGTCCAAAGAATTCAAAATTGGGCATCAGGTCTGCTGAAACGGTGAATGGATATTTCAGGAAACGGTATTCAAGTCCAAAGTACCCATCAAAACCGGGTGAAATGAAATCGCCCTCATGAACAATTGCAGGTGCAAAAGGGCGAAAAAGGTTTCTACTTTTAATCTTGGTGCGGTAGGCCAGGTGCACACCATAGCCGTATGAAATAAACCACTTGCTCGATGTTTCCGGAAAGGCTGGCGTATCAAACACTCTTAATCCCGACAGGATAAAACTGTTTTCACCGTACTGAATGTTGGCCATGACGCCTTGTTCCTGGTTAAACATTCTTTTATATGAAATGCCTGCATAGGTTCCATACGATAAGCGGACGGCATTTTTATAATCTTGCCCCATGCTTTGCGACATAAAAGCCAGAAGTAGAATTAGTGTCGTATATAGGTGAATAAATCTCATGGTTAGGTTATTTGTGGTCAATCTTTAAATTGGCATTATTGATAAGAATCTGAACCTTTTCTTTAGCCGATAAGCCATTGTAGTTAAAGGTTATTGCTTCATTTTCAATTTTATCCTGCCAATCGGCGGTTTTTGCTTTTAATTCTTTTGGGATATTAATTTCACCTTTGGGTGCCATTATTGTACAGGTGTAATTTTGGGGTTGATTTAATTCAACAGTACAGTTGGCGTATTTTGAGTTGATTTTTAACAAATCAAATGTGGAATCCATACCTAAATGCTTAAGTGCTCCATACTGCATCACCATATTAAATTCCTTTTTCAGATTTAAAACCGACAGTTTCGAAAAGTACGTTTCTCCAAATAAATGACTCAATTCATCAATCTGGTACTCATCTCGTTTTGACTGTAGTTTAATTAAATCGCATTTGTCAATTTTTACTTCTGAGGACTTGGAAACAATATCAAGTTGCTGACCTGAGCTAATCGTTGCATTACTAAAGTTAAGGTTAAGGGTAGATTGATGCATTGATTCTATTAGCACGTCGCCAAAAGCAAGTGTAAGATTATTATTACCTGTTATGTTATTGGCTTGAAAATCACCATTGCTAAGGTTAATATTTAAATTACCGGCAAAATCAGGAATAAATATATTACCATATCTGTTATATACCTTAAGGTTAATATGCGCCGGTACTTTGATAAAGTAATCAATTCGAGTACGCGAGTTATCTGGTATTTGCAAGTTGGTAGCTTCTTTTATGTTTTTAAAAAAAGATGCATACTTACTGCCAAATACGGTTTCAGCAAGCATATAAGCCGAATTACCGGTAATCTTAAACTGCACATTGTCTTTTATCTTTTTGAAGCGAGCTTCATTCTTCTCAGAGATAAAAAAGTTGATGCTGATATCTACCGAATCCTTATCCCAGGTTGAAAAATGGATGTTGCCATACTTGTTATTCACTTCAAGTGTAGACGATGGTAGGACATAAAAGCTTTCGTGCCGTTTTATTTCCTCGCTTACAATTTGTGCCTGAGTATTGATAAACAGCATTAGGAAGCCGGTAATCAGATATATTATTTTATAAGGCATATGATGTGTGTGTTTGTTCGTTATTTTCTTCCTGCTGTTCTTCCAAAAACTCCATAATGTCTTCTAAAATTGAAAGTTTCATACGGTAGTTTTGAATCATGGCTTCTACTACTTCAGCATTATCCACATTGTCTTTCAGGTCGCGTTTTAACTCAGCCATAATTGTATCCAGTTCAGCCAGATCATTGTCCATCTCTGATTGTAATTCCGGGTGCTGAGCAGACATTTGATATACCCGGGCTCTTTTTTGATTGACTTCTGTGGCATAATACAATTCGGCTTCGCTCATGTAGCTTACTTCCTGCATTTGCTTGGCATTACTGCCTGGTTGTAATACTGCCATATATAGCATGATGCCTGCAAAAGCAGCGGCTGTGGCAATGCCACTATATCTGAATATTGCACGACGCTTATATTTGCGTGCATTCAGTCGTCTATCGATGGCATCCCAGCTTTCTGCAGGTGCATCAAGACTATCAAAAGCTTCTCTGTTTTCGTCAATGTATTCTTTTAGGCGATCTTTCATAACACATTAATTTAATTAAGCTTGTATTGCATTGAGCTGGCTTTTAATATTTCGGTTAATTTTCTTTTGGCTCTTGCCAATTGCGATTTCGATGTAGAAACCGTTATATTCATTATTTCAGCAATTTCCTGGTGGTCATAGCCTTCCAGCATGTAAAGTGTAAAAATGACCCGGTAACCGTCGGGCAACATGCTCATGGCTAGTTTTATATGTTCTACTTTCAATTTTAGTTCATCATCGTCTTCTTTCTCTTCGGTTAAAATATCAGGTGTAATTTCTTCGTTTAATTCAAGGTTAAGCTTGCGTCGTTTTAATTCATTAATACAGCGATTAATGGTTATGCGTTTAATCCAGGCACCAAACGTTGACTCAAACCTGAAACCATCCAGTCTCCTGAATGCTTCACAAAACACTTCCTGCAACATGTCTTCAGCATCTTCTGTGCTGTTCATCATACGGTAGCATATATTGAACATTGCCCTGGCATAGAGTTCGTATAATTTCCTCTGTGCTTTAGCATTGCCTTTTGCCGCTTTCTCAATGATGGGTTTATGTATGTCAGTTATGTGTTGCGTCAATTTCTAGCTAATTGTCGGTTTAAAGACAGCAGACTTTTTAGAAGGATGCACCATGAAAAGAAAATTCATGCTTTTTTTGAATAAAATATTGTGAGTTGAATGTCTGTTGTTTTGTATGTGGTTGATATAGAGGGTTGAATGTTTCTTGTTTTTTTAGCTCTTTTCCCTGATTAGTTTGAGAATTTTTTTTGCCCTGTTCACTTCACCTTTACTTCCGTAAGGTAGCAGGTTCTCCAGAACAGCTTTTAGTTCCGGAATCAATTCAGGATAGGGAATGGTTAAATCGTATATTATTTGCATGCAGTGTGCTTTTACCGCTATAGGTGTTTCTTCAGTCTGTAACCATTCAAAACAACAATCAAGTATTTGCCCGTCTGCTATATCACTCATATCGTGCTGAGATAAAATGCGCAGATAATGCCGTTTAATACTCTGATTAGATAGCTTTGGAGTCCGCTCCATAATCAATTCGAGGTAATTATCAAGAATAGACGGATTGATGTCATGTGCTAAATCAAGTAAATAGGCCGAACGCCATGCTATCTTCGGGTTGTCGTGCATGTTTAGCTCCAGAAGTAGCTTAATATCTTCAGGTGATTCATAGAGTTCAAGAGCCAGAT
>JAKSBD010000239.1 GCA_022361295.1 Bacteroidales bacterium | reverse complement strand
TTTTAGTAGCGGGGGCCCGACTCGAACGGACGACCTTTGGGTTATGAGCCCAACGAGCTACCAACTGCTCCACCCCGCAATATATCTTAATTGCGTAAACAATATTTTCAAAAAGAAAGTCGAAAACTTGGTGATTTTCGACTTTTAGTAGCGGGGGCCCGACTCGAACGGACGACCTTTGGGTTATGAGCCCAACGAGCTACCAACTGCTCCACCCCGCAATATATCTTAATAACACGTTGTTATCTGTCTCAAATGCGGATGCAAATATAGAGTGTTTTAATTTAATGTGCAAATATATTTTTCACACAACCGTTAATTACACTCTCACTCCTTACTCTAATCAACAGGTAAACAATGAATACAAACAAATAAAAAAAACGATTTTACCCGTTGGTAAAATCGTTTTTCAATAACCTAAACCCAAATCTATGAAAAAAATCTACTGATATGAATATTGCAAGTGCTATGCAATAATATATATATAACCTTTATTTTAAGGTATTTTAAAGCAGTTGTTAAAATAGTATAAGTATCAGCATACCTGTTAACTAAAAAGCCGGCTCTACTCGTTAGTAAAACCGGCTTTTCAATAACCTAAACCCAAATCTATGAAAAAAATCTACCCTACTTAAAGCAATAGCTGTACCAAACAAAACCATCAACTATTAAAAAGCGCAAAAAGAAATTAAATGGTGCATAATTCATCATTTGTGCCACACAAGCCTGATATTCGGTTGATGAATAATTCTCATTCCTTTATTAAAACAGTTAGCAATCTGAATAGATGACAGTTAATTATGCTTCTCACATTACAATTATTTCATCATTTAAATGGTCTCGCTTCCTATGTCTCGAATATTGCTGCTTTATACGCTTACTTTAAACATGTGTAACAATAGAAATATGTTTTATTAAGGTTGCGCCACGTTTTTTCAATGATTACTTTTGCATGTTATTCAAAAAATCGAACATGAGCGAGGGTAAAAAAACAGAACTGGGACAACTGGGTGAATTTGGTTTAATCCGCCATTTAACAGAGAATATTAAACTAAAACACGATTCTACATTGAAGGGTGTTGGCGATGATGCAGCTGTATTAGACTTTCAACAAAAGAAAACAGTCGTTACAACCGACCTGCTTCTTGAAGGTATTCATTTTGACCTGACATACACCCCGTTAAAGCACCTTGGCTATAAAGCTGTGGTGGTTAATGTTAGTGATGTATACGCTATGAACGCTGTTCCTAAGCAAATTACAGTCTCGCTAGGCCTGAGCTCTAAGATGTCTGTTGAAGCTATTGACGAATTATATGAAGGAATTTATGCAGCCTGCGAATACTATAATGTTGACCTGGTAGGTGGTGATACTACTTCATCGTTAACTGGCTTAACCATAAGTGTAACCGCATTGGGCGAAGGCGACGAAAACAAACTAGCCTATCGTAACGGCGCTAAAGCTAATGATTTAATCTGTGTATCAGGTGATCTTGGCGGTGCTTATATGGGTTTACAATTGTTAGAGCGTGAAAAGAGAGTCTACGCCGACAATCCTGATGCGCAACCCGACTTAAGCGGATACGATTATATATTAAGTCGCCAGTTAAAACCTGAAGCCCGTAAAGAGGTAACTGAATTACTGGATAAACTGGAGGTTATTCCAACTTCGATGATAGATATATCAGATGGCCTTTCCAGCGAACTTCTGCATATCTGTACACAATCAAAAACCGGTTGTCGTCTTTACGAAAATAAAATTCCTATTGACCCAACAACATCAATGCTGGCAGAAGAAATGGGAATTAACCCAACTGTTACGGCATTAAATGGTGGTGAGGATTATGAATTACTTTTCACCATCAGTCAGGATGATTACGCTAAATTTAAAGATGCCGGTGATGTTAATATTTATATCATTGGGCACATAACAGAGGAAAGCAAAGGCAAATACCTGGTAACAAATGCCGATCAGGAGGTTGAACTGCAGGCACAGGGATGGAATCCGATTAAGAAAAATGATTAATTGATTAAGATTAGTGGTTAATCATGTATTAATCACTAATCATTAACCAATTATTTCTATTTTTATAGCATAACCTAATTCAAATGTACGAATATATTAGCGGCAAAATTGCCGAATCAAGCCCGGCCCATGTAATTCTTGATGTCAATGGCATTGGCTACCTTTTGCAAATTTCATTAAATACATTCTCACGCCTCGAAGGCAAAGCTGAAGCTCAACTCTTTATCCATGAGAACATTCGAGAGGATGCATTCTCCCTCTTTGGCTTTGCCGATCCATCTGAGCGAGACCTGTTCAGGCACTTAATTTCTGTTTCAGGCATTGGTGCCAATACTGCCCGAATGATGCTGTCGTCTTTAACACCTGAAGAATTAAGAGGAGCCATCCTAACCGATAATGTTAATGTTATAAAAGGTGTAAAAGGTATTGGAGCAAAAACTGCACAACGCGTAATTGTCGATCTTAAAGATAAATTAGGTAAAGAACCGGTTGATCAAAAATTATTCGCAACTCAAGACAATACTATCCGCGAAGAAGCGTTATCTGCATTAGTGATGTTAGGCTTTGCTAAAGCAAGTGCTCAAAAGGCCCTTGACAAACTATTGGCTCAGACACCAACTATGAAAGTGGAGGAACTGATTAAGCAAGCCTTGAAAATTATGTAATTCAATATATTACATTTTATCTTTGAGAAAAAGACTACAATATACGATTGCTATCCTTGTTTTAACCATTACCCTTGTAATTGGTGGAACATCATCGTCGCATGGTAACATTAGTAACTATAGCGACATAGCCTTTCAGCAGCCTGATACGATACGAACAGGTGAACCGGTTGACTTACGGTATAAAATTAATGATAAGAGTGGTAACCCTCTGCTTGAAGAGGAAGAACAAGGCGGCATCAACTTAAACGATCCGTCCAACCTCGACTATAAGGCTGAATACGATTACCAATCGGGAAACGTCACCATTTACCGTAAAATGGGTAATATGGATGTGCGCCTTCCCTACTCTATGCCGCTCGAAGATTATTTGGATTATGATACACGCAAGTCAGTTTTGTCATACTGGCGTCAAAAGCAGCAGGAAGAATCTGAACAGTATGGTGAAAGCTCTGCGTTTAACCAAATGTGGAAAAATGTAGGTGGCGAAGCGTTTGAAGGCATCTTCGGAAGTAACGCCATTAATGTGCGCCTGCAAGGTATGGCCGAATTACGTGTTGGTATTCAACACACTAAAATAGATAATCCAACATTACAGGAAAGGCTAAGAAAAACCACAACATTTGATTTCCAGGAGAAAATTCAAATGAACCTGACGGGTACCATTGGTGAAAAGCTCAAGTTAGGTGTTAACTATAACACTGAGGCAACCTTTGACTTTGAAAATCAAATTAACCTTGAGTATGAAGGTGGTGAAGATGATATTCTTAAAAAGGTAGAGGCGGGTAATGTAACCTTACCTTTGCCCGGAACACTTATTACCGGAAGTCAGAGTTTATTTGGTGTTAAAACAGAAATGCAGTTCGGAAAGCTAACCGTTACAAGCATCTTCTCACAACAAAAAGGAGAAACCTCGGTAATGAACATTGAGGGAGGTGCTGAAACGCAAGAGTTTGAAATTCATGCTGACCAGTATGATCGCAACAGACACTTCTTCCTGAGTAAATACTTCAGAGACAATTACAACGATGCTTTAGAACGCTTACCGCTTATTAATAGTGCCATAAATATTACACGCGTTGAAGTATGGGTAACCAACAACCGCAGTGACATGGATGAGTCGCGTAATGTGGTAGGTTTTGTCGATCTGGGTGAAAACGCAGAAAACACTTTCAACAACCAATGGGGTGGCCGCAATGGTGTCTCTCCACGTAATGATGCCAACAACCTGTATAATGAAATGAACACAACCTATG
>JAKSBD010000241.1 GCA_022361295.1 Bacteroidales bacterium | reverse complement strand
TTATCTTCCTACTACCTGAAAAATTAAGCCACTTTTTATACTCTTTCTGAAAGTTATTCATCTTCATTTGTTTATTAAGTTTTTATTGAACTCATGTTAATTGTTAGGCTTTGTTGATTACATTAAAAATAGAATAAAAAATAATTGCTTTTCATATCATGTTTTAAAAAAACAATAGTTAAGTAAAGTAAGTATGGTGTTTTTCAAAATTTTGAAATTTCAAAACAAAAAAATATATTAGATGTAGATTAAAAAGTAATTGAAAGTAAGTAATGTAAGGAGGTTAGAGACCTGATGGGTAAGTTACACCAGGAGCAAATGAATGACTTTCCAAGGGCGGAAACGTATTACTTAAAAGCATTGGCCGGTAATCCGGATGACCTGAATGTTTGCATGGCCTACATTCACTTGCTGATTATTATTAAGGAATACGATAAGGCGCAAAAGTTAATTAGCTATGCCAGCGGGTTGAAAGGTGTTGACCTTTCAAAAACCTATAGTTTTCAGGCTTTGATACATGAGTCAAAGCGCGATTATGAGCAGGCCCTTGTTTTATTTAAAAAGGCAAGGTTTGAAGCTTACAACGAAGATGGCATGACTCACATCAATAATGAAATCAAGCGGGTGAAAATGAAAAGGAAGTACGCGGAGAAGGCAAATGCTAAAAAGGAAGAAAAGAAGGCGTAATTAACTCATCGGATAACTTGATTATGAGTAAAAATAGTTATCCGATGAGTTATTCTGGTTAATCTTCACGGTAAAGCATCTTAACGCTTAAGCCCAATGGAGTTGACCAGCCTTCTTTATCTGTCAGGTAAATTTGAAAATGGTAATCACCTTCATCAAATAACCCCTCACCATTCTCGGAAGGGATGGAGATGGGCAGGTTTACCTCGTATTCGTTTTGGCCTTCCGGAATATCGTAATCTTCCAAAAATACAAAAGGATTAACAGGCTCTTTTTTAGGTGCCAGATCACACGCTTCGATATTATGACCATGTGAATGGTGATCGAAGTTATTATGTATTTCAATGCTGTAAGCGCCAAGCTCTGCATTATCGCTGAATAATGCCCTTAAATTAAATGTTTCACCAAAATAGATGGTTTCGCAAGAAGTAGGAAAAGCATTGATAAAGTCCGTATGAATGACTGGCTTCTCTTTGTCAATTTCTGTATCACTATCACATGAGAAGAGTACCATGATAGCTGCGAAAATGATGATGCATTTAAATATTATGATCTTCATATGTATTAAATTTATTTTTATGAATATCCGTAATCATGGATAAATCCAGGGTAAAACATTTTAAAAACAGAAACTTAACACAAAGGCACTGAGTCGCAGAGTTTTATAATAAGACTTCAAAAATTGCTCTGTGTCTTTGCGTCTCTGTGTTTATCTTTTATGCTTAAAAGCGGACAATCATTTTTATTTAAAGCTTGCTGTAGTTTTTAGTTTGTTATTGTTACTGGTTCAAGCAATTCAAGCTCCGCCTCATCGCTGGCTGAGTTACCTTCCATATCCACAACAATAACATCGAAATGATAGTCACCGGCCTCTGCTTCGTCCGAAATTTCCAAATCCTTATGAAAGTCGAGGTTCTTTAAGCCTGTTATGCCCTGTCCCTGGAAGACGGTATCTACTTCCCATTCCTCATGTTCGCTAAGTGATTTATGGTGATCACCTTCAGGGTGAATAATAATCTGTACATAGTCAATTTTTCCTTCGGCCACGATTTCAATATCCATGTGAAGGCTCCCGCCAACATAAGCAGTGTTGTCGGCTCCATGATCATCTCCATTACCTAATTCGTGAATGCTCACTTCTGGTTTAGCTGGCGCGTCATCGTCACTGTCACATGCAGTAAACAATAAAGCAACTGCTAATAGGCTGGAAAATAGAACTTTTGTTTTCATCATTTGTAATTTTTAATAATTATATCTTTTACTTTTTTATTTTAAATGTGTTGAAAAGGGAATGGATACGTTCAAAACGATATTACGTCCCTGTTCAGGTATGCTCATTAGTCTGTAATAACTGGTGTGGTTGAGGTAGGCCTTATTGAAAAGGTTTTGAACCTGCATATTCACCGATAGTGTCTGGCTTTTAAACCTGATGTCTCCACCCAATCCAATATTAACCAGTGTGTAGCCCGGCGTTGGATCTTCAGGAGGTACCACCTCATTTTGAGCAGCTGTCAGCCTGTAATCAACCGAGAAATAGGCATTTTGGGCAAAGCCAAGTATATCTTTCCGGTATTTTAAATTGATAATAGCCGATGCAGGCGGTGAGAATGGCAGTGTATATCCTTCTTTCTCGCCTGATAATTGCCGTGAATAAACATACTCCCCGATAATGCCCAGTGTTAAAGCGTTAAAAAGCTGGTAATGGGCGTGTATTTCTCCACCATACCTTAGCACCCGGCTTTGGTTGTAATAAAAAACCTGGTAGCCCTGATTAAATTCGCTGGTGGGGTTGAGGTATATATAGTTTGAGAAATAGTTCAGAAACGGGCTTGCCCCAACGGCAAAAAGCGGTTCGGCATATTCAACGCCGGCATCCAGTTGCCACGATACTTCAGGTGATAAATCGGCATCACCCACTTCATACCTGAAGTAATGGTAATTAATACCATTGGCGGCTAGTTCCTGGGCTGTTGGCATGCGAAAACTCTTCCCTGCATTGACCTTAAAAATCCAGTTGGAGGGATTGTAATTATATCCTGCCGACCAGCTGAAGTTCGAAAAATCCCGTTCTGTTTCGCTGGCTCTTTCCAGGTAGTGATAGGTGGTGTCGTTCCCCTCTATAACAGGAGATAAATACCAGTCCTTGTACTGATCGATGGATATATGACCATAATCGTAACGCACACCTGCCTGTAGTGCAGACTCATCAGATAAAGCATATTTCAACAAAAGAAAAGCACCAATATTAGAACGTTTATAGGCCGGAATGATAAAACCCCTGCCATCAATATCGTTTATATGATATTCGGTGTTCAAACCTGTTGTTAATGTTAACTGATCATTGACTGTATACTTCACATTCAGGTTGGCCGAGTAGTAGTCTTTTTTAAACTCGCGTTCAAGCTCTGATGAGAAGGGCAAGGTATCAGGAAAAACAGGGGGCATATAACCATGACTGCTATACTGACTCCATTCCTGCCTGAAATTACGTTGAAAACCTCCGTCAAACTGAATCTCTAACTGATCCTTTCGCCACTTGGTTTTATTGGCAATTTTAAAATGGCTGACCTGATAATAGGGAAGCAAAATATCCCTTGATGATTGATCGTGCAACTCCGAGTCGACCTGACGAGGCTCAAGCCCATGTGCATTGGCAAAAAAGCCGCCTTTGCTATTGATTTGGCTGGCCATTATTCTGCTTTGGAAATGATCTTTTACAATGCCGATTGTACCATGGTAATTGTGCTCATAACCTGCCGTATTTCTCATTTGTTTGTTATGCAGGTTAACTTTGTATGAGTACGAATCAGGGAAGATTACCACTGAATCGGCCGGCACACGGTAATCGCCGTAGCTTAATACGGTAGCTCTTAGGCTGGCATGCAACCAGCTTTTTCGCCCCGTTAATGAAAGCGACGAACCTATCAGGCTATTATTGGATTTACCTATGATATCCACATTTCCCCGGAGGGTGTTTGGTGTAGGTATCTTATTGTTTTTAATATTAATAATACCACCAATGGCGTCGCTGCCATACATCAATGAGGCCGGTCCTTTGATTACCTCAATGTTTTCTACTGCAAACTGGTCAATCTCCAGGCCATGATCGGCACCCCACTGCTGCGCCTCGTGCTTAATGTTGTTTTCGACAACAACAACCCGGTTAAACCCCAAGCCCCGGATAACCGGTTTGGACTGCCCCGAACCAATATCGATGGTGCTGACACCGGGTAAGCGTTCAAGTGAATTCATAAGGCTGCCACCCATATTCATTTTCAGGTAATCATCATTTACCACTTCAATATTCAATGACTCTTCACGCTTGCGTTGTTCGGCATAATTATCCTTCACCACCACTTCCTGCAGACTGAGCGAAGAAACCTCCAGTTGTATATTAAAAGTTTGATCTCCTTTAATAGAAATAGTGTCGGTAAAGGTTTTGTAACCGATAAATGACACCTCAATTCTATATTGTCCGGCAGGCAGATGACTGAGACTGAACTTACCCGAAGCATCCGTAATTGAACCTTTCTCAATCGGATACAGGTAGATGACAGCTCCGGTTAAGGGACTGTTATCTTCTGTTTTGACGGTGCCGCTTAATTGATAGCCAACCTGGCTGTGCAGACTGACATGTATAACACTCATGCAGACTAATAGCATGAAAAATCGAATCATATGATGCTGATTAATTCTGAAAATCCTTATTACCCGGCGTTTAACCGGTGTTGTGATATTGCCGCCACTCTTATTTCAGAGGTGGCAAATCATCTAAATAGTATATGTAAAGATTTGTGCAGGAGGAGCCCTTGGAGATTTGATGCTTAGTGCAGATGCTTGTTTTTCCTGCGTGGCAATCGTAATGTAATTGCTGCTAAAGGTAGGAATAAGTACCTCAGCAATGGTGATGGAAGCAACATCCTTACTTGCAAAATGATAGTCGCAAATGGCACAGCTATCTTCTGTTTTTACCAGCCTGATGCCATCTGTTGGTTTGTGTTTAACAGATGCCAGGCAAGTTTCATGAGAACAGCAATGATGTTCTGCACCAGTGGTGTTAGCCGAATGGTACAACATAACATGCAGTGGCTGAAACACGATTGGAAATACAAACAAGCACGCTAACAGAAAGGCGATATGTACTTTAAGTTTAATCAATTGACATTCCGTTTTTTATATACGCACAAATGCTTCACTTTAAATTATGACTTGTTAGTTTATCAGCCGTTTTCATAAAAGAAGAAACAATGCAAATGCAACAATGTTGCAAAAATAGGCAAAAAAGATGAAGCTTGTCAATTATCCCTGTAATTACAGTGTTAAAATTTCAAAAGAGACATCGTGCAGTTTGTAGGGCTATAAGCCATGCTTCAACAGCGATTGGGCCGTGCTTAACAGCTGTCATCTAAAGAATAAACAATTTTTTTTTTACCTCCATGTCACCCCATTAAGTATATAAATGCGTCGTGTATTTAGTATTTGCCCATTTTATTTTAAGTTACCATAACATAAGTGTATGAAACATCTCTCCAAAATATCAACAGAAAATAAGTGCAAGCTATTGAAAGGGTACATGAAGCCTGGCAGAATGATACACACACCTGTAAGCCCACCCACCCGCTTAAATGCATTTAACCTACAAATAAAACATGATATTCAAAAAGCCACCGGCAATAACTGTTGCCGTGTGGCTTTTTGAGCTTCTGTACTTGATAAAGAGATGTTGGCGCATCCACTGGTACAAGAAGCCCCTCAGTCAATAATACATAATTATAAACATTGCAACTATGAAAAAAAAGAGACCATTGAAAGCGCTCTGGCCACCCGGAGTCCGATTCAAAACAGTAGTGGCTGTACTGCTGCTGTTAGGATCTGTGCACTCAGTATTGGCAGAGTCGTATTTGCAGAGCAGGCGCATGAGCCTGAATCTGGAAAATGTTAGCCTTTCGGAGCTTATTGATGCCATTAGCGAGAAGAGCGATTACAGTTTTTACTTCAATGAGGAGAACATAGCGCCTTTACAAGATGTAACGGTTAATAAGTCGGACGCTACTGTAGAAGAAATATTAAATGAAGTGCTCAATAATACGGGCCTGACCTTCTCAATGATCGATGGTGTGATTGTAATCAAAGCCTTAGAAGAAAATGTCAGTGAACTACAGCAGCCGTACCAGGAAACCATACGGGGTACTGTTGCCGACCGTAAAACAGGAGAACTACTGCCCGGGGTAAATGTGGTGGTTAAAAACAGTCGGCTGGGTACTATTACTGATGTAAATGGCGAATTTGAAATTAGCATGCCAAGTGGTAAAAAAGCGCTAATATTTTCATTTATCGGTTATCAAATGAAGGAAGTACCCTTAGACGGTAAACATATACTTAATGTGCAGCTCGATGAAGAAATACATAAGTTGGGCGATGTGGTGGTTACAGGTTACCAAACAATTGACAGGCGTGCATCCACCAGCTCCATTGAAGTTATTAAAGCCGATGACCTCGATAAAATAGGATCATTGACCGTTGACCAGATGCTGGAGGGTAAAGCCACCGGATTGATGGCCACCCAATTGAGCAGTACACCCGGTGCGGCCTCAAAAGTTCGTATCCGTTCAGGTGGTACGTTTACAGGTTCACGAGCGCCGCTGTGGGTGGTGGATGACATTATTTATGATGATCCCGTTCCTCTAACGGCCGACGACATAAACAGTTTTGACCGTGTTAACTTGATAGGTAATGCCTTAACCGGACTTAACCCCCAGGATATTGAAAGCATTAACATTCTAAAAGACGCCGCTGCAACGGCCATTTGGGGTACCAGGGCTGCTAACGGTGTTATTGTTATTACCACCAAACGGGGCAAGGTGGGTAAAGCTAACTTTACCTACAGCGGCAACACCAGTGTGCAAATAGCGCCTTCATACAGCGATTTTGACCTGATGAACTCAAAGGAGCGCATTGATGTATCAAGAGAAATGCACCAACGCCTCATAGGTTACAATGAGGAGCTTATACACTATACCGGTTATGAAAAAGCCCTGTACGATTTTCGCAGTGGAACCATCGATTACAATGGCTTTAAAAATGAGGTGGCACGCTATGAAACCATGAATACCGATTGGTTTGGGGAGCTGTACCG
>JAKSBD010000324.1 GCA_022361295.1 Bacteroidales bacterium | reverse complement strand
GAGGTACTTTATTGATGGCAGGTTCACCAACAGGAAGCTGTAAACCAGGTAAGCTCACAGTGCCAACACCTTCGCCCTTAACAAACCTGATATCTCCGCCTTCATTAAGCCTTAACCTGCAACCAATTACCAAACCGTCCATTAGATCAGGATCATCTCCGCTGTTCTTTATCACAGTTGCAAAGGCACTTGTCTCTTCCTTCCCAGAGGTATGAATGGGCATTGTTACCAACTCACCATCGGGTAATGCAATGCTTTGCTCATGATGACATTTACCGTCAAGCAATAAGGTAGCTGCGGCCTGAGCGCATATAGTAGCACATGTCCCACTGGTGTAGCCATGAGCTAACTCTGCATTTGGTATGGAATAATGTGTTTCCATATACTTGCGCAGATCAGCGCGACACCTGACAAGACAATCAAATTCGGGCATTGGGGGTTGCTCGAGCACCAGCAGCGGCAAACCATATTTATTGGCCAACTCCAGCTTTTGGTCAAACAAACCATTGTAACCACTATCTTTGGTCAACAATGCATCAATTTGTTGTTGAACAATCAGTTCTTCTGAATCGTCTATGTTATCCAGTGCTGATGAAGCCAGTATTTTATGGCGTTCAATACCATGTTCCAAAGCTTCATTCCACGACAGTTCCCTGTCAAGAATCCGATACCAAACCTGCTTACCTGTTAAGCCCTTATTTAGCTGGCCAACACTCTTGACGCCCATCAGGGATAAAATACGATTGAAAGAATTCTCAATACAATACCGGATCATGTCATTCAGCGAAGCCAGATATATAACAGCCTTTTGCTCTGTCTTCTGAGGCACACTGCGTTCAACACGAATATGTCGTATTCCTAAACTACGGCAACATTCGTTAATATTCCAATGCAACTCCTCAGCATATGGATGTGCTGCATCAATCACACAGCTTACCTGATGTTCACGACAAAAGGCTTCCATCCTATCACGCGCAAGTGCACCTTCTATCTTTTCACACCCCTTATGAACCTTAAACTTAGTAGGTGTTTTGGTGGAGTAACAGTAGCGAAAGCCCATATCGTTTAACCAGTTGGCTGTGGCCTTACCTTCTGTTGTTCCTCCAAAAAGTAATATTTTTGCCTGCTTACTCACTCTTTCCCGTTCTGAATAAATGTGTGAATTGACGATCATATAACTTAGAGCGCATCTTACGATTATCAATGGCTTCACCTACCACAATCATTACCGTTAGCTTAAGTTTATTCTCTTTAACAATACTGGCAAGATCTTTAAGTTGTCCCCTCCAGATTTTCTCTTCTTTCCATGTCAATTTATAACAAATGGCAACAGGCGTTTCGGGTGGATAACCTTCCAACAATTGTTTTTGCATATCGTCTATTAACGAAACGCTTAGAAATAGACAGATGGTACTCTGAAATTTAGCCAACTCCGACAGTTTTTCACGTTCCGGCATTGGGGTGCGGCCTTCGCCACGAGTCAGAATAATCGTTTGTATGCGTTCAGGTATTGTAAATTGAGACTTCAAACGCGCTGCAGCAGCCTGAAAAGACGATATACCAGGAATAATTTCATAAGGCATACTGTGTTCATCAAAAAAGCTCATTTGTTCCTGAATAGCCCCATAGATACAAGGATCACCGGTATGTAAGCGCACAACGAGCCCACCTTTATCATATATAGCCTTCATGGTTTCAAACTGTTCCTGTAAATCCATTTGGGCTGAGTTACGTACAACGCAGCCCTCTTTTGCATAATGCGTTAACTCCTCAGGTACAAGGCTACCGGCATACAAAATCAAATCAGCCGCCTGCAACAGCTTTTTCCCTTTGACCGACACCAGCTCAGGATCACCGGGACCTGCACCAACGATATAAATAAGGCCGCATCGCTCTTGCGCCAGATCCATGGCAACTGCTATGGTACAATGTTTTCCGTTTTGATCGCAGGCTTTTGTTTTCGTTACCAGTAACTGATGATTTCCTGATGCCAACAATGCCGCCGCTTCAGACACATTGGTGGCGCCAGTGGCCTCCAAAGCAGCTTCTGATGTTTCCAGTGAATCGGCTACACGATTCAGATCGATGGCAGTATGTGTTACAAAGTCGATGGCTTTTAGCTCTGCAAAATCTATAAATGCTTGCTCCTCTTTCTTTATGTCGACAGAGTGAAGTGAATGAATTGATAAAGGACTTAGGCCTTGTGCTTCAAATAGCTGTGTCACTTCATCCTGATAAAAACGACTATTTAATGACTTTTGCGAACCTGAGCCAACCATAAGGCACTTTGGTCTAAAGAACAGAGCAGGCTTGCCAAAGTTGTGCACATAAGGGGTTACAGCGATGATTAAATCAACATCATTCTCATTGATACTTTCTGCTTCATAACAGACCTTAACATGGTCCGGAAGTGTTTCTTCAAGGTATTTAGTTCCTGCATCTTTCGTTTCGAGCAGCAAAGCCGTTTTGGAGCCATTGACAAACTGAGCTATAAATGAATTTTCATCTGTCCCGGCATATTCATTTGTCCAGTTATAGGAGCGACCGATAATATCAAGTGGCCACAAATCCAATGAATCGCTGGCTGTTGTAATCACGGCCTGTCCTCCGGTAATACGGGCGATACGTTGTGCCAGTGCATTGGCTCCTCCTTTATGCCCTGATACCACCGATTGCACAAATCGTCCATGTATATCCATGTTGATCACAGCCGGATCACTCTGTTTACTTTGAATATAAGGTGCTATGGAACGAACGGTAATGCCAAGTGCCCCAATAAAAATAAGACCATCCAGTTTTGAAAAATTCGCATTAAGAAAATCGGAAATGGATATTATTCTTTCAGTACCTTCCAGCTCTGATGTTGTATAGATGACAGCATCTAATTCCTGTTTCAGAAGCTTGGCAATGACCAATGCATTGCGATTATTTATGATGATTGCTTTCTTATTCATTTGTAATTTTTCCATTTGTCTTAACACTTAGCAGCCTTTCGTTGCCTGTAAAATGCTTACTGTATTAAATTCATCCTGCTGAAGCTGCATCGAATCGGTAATTTTCATGGGGCTGGCCTCAAGTGCTTGCCTAAACTGCTCGTTCGTTTGCCGGCTAACTGCATTAAATACAATGATACCACCAGGTGCAAGAATCTTTTCAAGTCTCTTCACCATTTCAACCAGCTTACCACCATGGCCTCCTATAAAAATACGATCAGGTTGTGGCCAATCTTTAAAATCTGTTTCAAAAAAATCGCCGATGAATGCGTTAATACCCGGTATCCTGAATTTTAGCTGATTTTTGCTCATCAAAGCGCGTGATTCTTCGCGTTTCTCAATGGCGAATATATCCACATGCGGAGCCGCCTGCTTAGCTTCAATGGATACAGAGCCTGTGCAGAAACCTATATCCCACATTACCTTTGCCGTATCGAGTTGTAACATCGATAAGGACATTAAGCGAATACTACGTTTGGTTATCATCTTAGGGCGTCCATCCAAAAAATGGAAATCGCCCTCATAAATGCCCATTGTACGCTTAAAGTGCCTGGTCTTTTCTATAATCAGGCAGTTGGGCATTTCGCCTGCAACCTTAGTACATTCATCTACAGATAAACACCTGACCTTCTGAAGTGCTCCCCCCATTCGTTCGCCGACATACATTATATAATTATCGAAACCAAACTCCTTCATCCGACTGGCAATGGCAGCCGGTGTTTTTTGCCGGTCAGTTAAAACTCCTGTTAATCGGGTGCCTTTGATTAATTCCTGATCCAGGTTGATCCACGGACGGCCTGTCAGTGTTGCCACCTTCATATTGCCATAGGGAATATGACACTCATGAGCGAGCATCTGCAGGCTGTTGAATGAAGGATATACCTTAATCTGTGCTTCAGGAAACTCCCGCTTCAGTGTATTGGCTATTCCAAAAAACAAAGGGTCACCAGATGCAAAAAGGATAATTGGCTGACCGACTTCCCTGTATTTTTTAAACGTTTGAGACAGTGGAACCAATACATCTATCCACTGATGCCCGGCAGGTAAAAATCCTTTTACAAGATCATAATGCCGCTTACCACCTGAAAAGATGGCGTGAGAGGTCACTAAATGCTTGATCTCAGCATTTAATTCAGGTTTTGACTGGTCTGATATGCCTATAACCAGAAACTTACACATCACGCCCCGGTTTTAAGGTTTCGGCTTCATCACGACTCAGGACTGCATTAACTATTGTTGCAGCCAGGTTGGAACCGCCCTTTCGGCCTTCTATGCTAATATAAGGCAGGTTAGCAAAGGTTTTTAAACGATGTTTTGACTCCTCAACATTAACAAACCCAACAGGGGCACCTATAATTCCAGCCGGTTGAAACTGCTTACGTCTCATTAATTCCGTTAATTCAATCAATGCTGTTGGTGCGTTGCCAAATACATATAACGCATCAGGGTGCTCCTCAACAGCTAAACGGATACCAGCCTGGGTTCGGGTTATATTTTTTTCTGCAGCCAGATTCTGCGTGCGCTCATCGTGCAAATAACATTTTATATTGATCCCATAGCGTTCACACGCTTTTTTACGAATCCCGCTTTGCACCATTGTCACATCTGTAATAACAGTACCTCCCTTCAAAAGGTAGTCATTGATACGGGCCACTGCATCATTTTTTACCCTTAAAAGCTCTTTCATCTCAAAATCGGCAGTAGTATGGATACAATGCATCATCACCCACTTTTCTTCGTTTGAAATGTCTAAATCAATAAGGCGTTCTGCAATGGTTCTAAAACTCTCCTGCATAATCAAAGGCCCCGGAGCGCCCTCTTCATTATACTTGGAGTAGTAACCACGCGGAGTAATAAACTTATCGCCGGCCAGATAACTTTGTGAATTGCCAATAACAACGATGGAGAACATATCAACTATTTCGGGATTAAACTCACCTAAAGTGGTTAGTGTAATGTGTTCTTCTTCACGTTCTACCTGACGCACGACGGCCACCGGTGTGTCTTTTGCCCTTTCATCTAAAAAGATCTCCTGCAAACGGTAAATTTGCCAATAGCGCTTTTGGCTCCTTGGGTTATACAGCACGGTTACAAAATCGCCCATTGCTGCTGCTTTCATGCGTTTCTCAATCAATTTCCAGGGCGTTAACAAGTCAGAAAGTGACAAAATCACGAAATCATGACTCAATGGTGCACCCAATTTAGCTGCCGCTGCCTGAAAAGCCGAAATACCAGGAACAACCTCAACATTGATGGATGATTGTCGTTTCTCTGCCATTTCAAGAACCAATGAAGCCATACCATAAATTCCTGCGTCACCGGAACTGATAACTACAACATTCAAGCCCGATTCGGCCTTCTCAAATGCAATCCTGGCACGTTGTACCTCCTGACGCATGCCGGTATCCATACACTCAGTGCCTTCCTGTAAATAGCACTCTATAAACTGGAAATAATACTTGTATCCTATTACAATATCAGCCTGTTGAATGGCTTCTACAGCAGGCTTCAGAAATAAATCGGGATTTCCCGGCCCTAAACCAATTACTTTTATTTGACCCATTAGTAACTATTGACAGATTTTAATATTATGATTGAAAAATATGGTATTTGCCTCTCCTTCAGCACCTCAATATCACAACATGTAAATGCTTTATCAGTGCCCATGTACTCTCCATAAAAGAAGTCGAGCTTTTCAGATGCAATGAAATCGGCTATCCAGCTCTTAACTTTTGACACCTTCATCATAATCACCGTTTCATTGTTTGCCAGATAGTCCTTCAATTGAGCTTCACTATTTAACTCAGGTACTACCAAGACCTTATCTGCCTGGGTGCATATTGGCTGCTTACTTAACGAACCTCCGAGAATAAAAGCAGGCACACCAGGTATCATCTCGTAGTTAATCCCGGCTGTTTTGAAATCGTCTATCAGATAGGCAAAGGTGCTGTAAAATGCAATATCACCTTCACTTACGACAGCAACTTTCTCTCCTGCTTCAGCGTGTTGAATGCATTGGGCCGCCAGTTGACGATACGTTTTATTCACTTCAGAACGATCATATTTCATGGCTACGCTAACAGGTCTTAGCTTAATCTTATCAAGCCCTAACTCACCCAGTACGCGCATGGCCATTGAGCTTTTCATCCCTTTACTGTTAGTTGTCTCAGGATAATAGATAACATCGGCCCTTTGTAATGTTTTTAAAGCCTTGATGGTTATCAGCTCCGGATCACCAGGCCCCAAAGCAACGCCATATATTGTTTCTTTACTCATTACTTGTTTTTAATGATGATGATGACCACAACAACCCTCATCATGTTTGTGACCATGATGGTGCCCATGGTGGTGATGACCATGCCCATGGTGGTGGTGGTGTGGCACATAATTCTCCAGAGTTTCTTTGTCTACGCTGGTAATCAAATCCACTTCACCTTCCTCAACGCTTTTCAATCGTTTTATAAGTATTTGCGCCAGATGTTCTGATTCACTTAACAATGGAGCCTTAAATACTTTTCGGTCGGAATGTTGCTGGGCAAATTCATCAAGAAGGACTTCCGCCTTATCCATATATACACCCGGAAAGAATACATAAGGAACAACAACAATATTCTTGT
>JAKSBD010000242.1 GCA_022361295.1 Bacteroidales bacterium | reverse complement strand
GAAAGCACTGCTAAAATCCAACCACGATATTGTTCCCCATTGGTCAATAGAAATAATCTTTTCCTTATCTCCCGAGTTATTAAAGTAGATAGCAGGAAATGTACCTTGAATTCGTATGGTATAAGTTCCGGCTGTTCTAAAATCATGTGTGACTGAACCAGTCAACCCGGTTTCATCAAAAACACCGTCATTGTCCCAATCCACGTCGTAATTATAGGTATAAGATGAGTTTGTTGGAATGGTAATTTCAGTTGAACCGGAAGTCCCTGATTCATTTGTTGTCCAGGTGGTGATAAATTCGTTTTGAGCTAAAGCAAGGTTGGTGCCCGCCCAAAGTAGAATTATCACAAGGATACTCTTCTGAATAGTTTTGAAGCAAAAATTGATTTCTTTCATGATAATCGGCTTTTAGTTTTCGATGCTAAATAACACAGCATCAAAAGTGTAAGCCAATCAATTCAAAGTTTACCCCTTTTTATTCTACTAAAGGGGGCAGATTTTATTCGAAGTAGAAAAAAGAGAGCAGAAAGAAAAAGGGAGAAACGGTTAGATTTTATTAAAAAAACCACCCCCGTTTCCGAGGATGGTTTCACTAACATTTACTTGATTCAATTCTTAAATTACTTCATGCGCAACCGGAGCTATACCATCTACAATAATTACATTTTGGGTTTGTGTGGCAGTATTTCCGTTTCCATCTTCATACGTCCTAGTTACAATTGTTGTACCTAAGGTATTGATTGGTAATGTTGCATCAGTTCCTAATTGTAGGGTCCAAAGCATTCACTATTCCGTCATAAATTCTGATTGGGAGCCTAGCATCGCTTTTATTTCTGCCATTTCATTTTTAAGCAATTCTAATTCGGTTCGATTGTTGTCTACGCTATCTAGTTTAGCTTTTAATAAAGCGTTTTCGGCTTTAAGCAATGCGACTTCTTTAGCCAATTGTTGGGTAGCACTTACATTCAACATAGAAATTGCTTCATAATCTACTGTGTGGAAATCATTCACTTCACGACCAAATACAAACACTTTTTGATTGTTTTCAAAATCAATACGAAAGCCTTTTTCTGTGACCTCTAGTATTTCATAGATTTCTTTTTTATTTCCTTCAGTAATAATTGCTACACGCTCATTTACTTTAAGGTTGGATGGTAAGAATACCCAACCGTTTTCTATAGTTGCCTGCTTGTAAATATCCGGAACAACTTCAGTAATATTATCAGTAACTGCCTGTGGATAGATATCAGCAACTTGTTGCGCAATTACTTTTTTATAGGTTCTATTTCCCTTTGAAATAGAATCTTTTAATTGATAATCAGTTATTTTAATATTCAACAGGGTATTTAAATCCTCTTCAGTATTTGAAACTCCTTGAATGGTTTTTATACGTTTATCTGAAAAGGTATCATATTGTGGCGCGCCTATATGGTCTGAAACCCAGAGCGAATAATTAAAGCTATAAGCAGATAAAATATTATTACTCCCCCCTGCTGAACCATCAGCATTTAGATAACCATATTGTATATCATAACCGGCTTCTGCTGCAACCTGATTACTCTTTCCACCATTGATTTCTAACAATGCTTTGGTTGGAGTACTTGTTCCAATCCCAATGGCATCATTACTTGAATCGATAAAAAACATAGTTGAGTTATTACTCGATTCTACTTGAAAGTCAAAATTGCTTCCCACTTTATTAAAATGTACATCTCCAGACCCTGAGAGCTGATGAGTAACGCTTCCATTTCTATATATCCCTAAATATCCACCAGTGGAATTAGTCGTTATTCTTAGTGCATTAGTATCATCTTCCTTAAAATATGTATCACTAGCTATATATATCTTATCATCTAATGCATCTATTCTAAAAACCTCTGTAAGTTGATCGGTAACTCTAAAACTTCCATAATCAATTAGGTTGACATCAAAATTAATATCACCCCAAATATCAAAATCTACATCTGAATTGATTTCGCCTCCCAAACTTGCTACATTATCAGTTAGTGTTAAGCCCTCAGTAACATCATTTACAAATGCAGAAGTCAGGCTTATGGTATTTCCGCCGGAGATTGTTAAGTCCGATCCGCTGATTGAAAGCGTTTGTTCGTCTGTATTATCCATGAATGAATTCAAGTTTACAGAACTGCTACTGTTGCTTATATAGAGGAAGTTGTCTGCTAATGTTAAATCCTGACTACCGGACACATCTTGCCAACTTACTGTACCTGAGCCATTCGTTGACAATACTTGATTTGACGTTCCATCTGCTATGGGCAAAGTGTAACTACCTATAGTCAATGCATCGGTAAACCTTCATGTACCTGTGACATCTAATTGATATAATGGATCAACATTAGCACCTACTCCTACTTTTCCTCCTCCTAACCCCAGGATAATATTTGAATCTGAAAAACGGTTAATATAAAATGGACCACCATACATATCTAAAGTTGCACTGCCGGGATTGATATCAACATACCTCTCATTTGTGCTATTCTCAAATCGTCCCTGTCCAGCTCCATATACATGCAATTGTTTGGAAGGGTTAGTTAAACCTAATCCAACATCTCCATCCGTATCTATGTAAATACCTTCATTATCACCATCTCCGGAAATCCAATTTCCTGTGGTTTGTAGATTTTGTGTAGCAACATGGTTTCCTAAACCGTCTGTGCTTACCCAGCTAGTTACCCCGGCTCCATCCGTACTTAATACTTGTCCAGCAGTTCCATCTGCGGCAGGTAAGTTATAGGCATCATTGATGTTAAGTGTTCCATCTTTGTAAATTGTTAATGCATTAGAACGTTCGGTATCGCTTGTTCCATTACCAATCGTAAACAATCTATCAGTAGTGACCCAAGTTCCAGCAGTTCCTTCTACATCTGTACTATAAGCACCAAGCACCGTTTCATAGAAAGAATTTGCTGTATTAAATCCTCCGAACGCAGTAGAAACATCACCTACAGCATTTGAAGTGTAGCCCCAAACGGTGGAGAAATCTCCTGATGCACCGGAAATAAAATTATCACTTCCTCCCCAAACGGTAGCGCCATAACCGGATGCTGTTACACCTTCTCCCCATGATGTAGATGATATACCGGTTGCCTTTGTGGATAAGCCCCATGCAGTAGCGTACTGATGAATGGCTTCTGTATTACTACCCCACACCATAGAGTTTGAACCGGAAGCTATAGTGTTTTGCCCAAATGCCGATGAAAAGAAGCCTATATTTGCTTCATCCCAATCTGTACCTGAACTATTTCCTGCACGAAATGCAGCTTTAGATTTATCAAAAAATAAACGTGAATCGTGCGTATTATCTCCATCATCATCCAATTGAGAAGAACCAAATACAAAATCATCTGTGCCTAATGTACCTAAGCTATTTGAGGTTACATTTGAAGCAGTCGTAAAAGGCTCTGCAACGCCTCCTGTAACCAATGTTTTTGGATCTGTCCATGTAGCCACACCATTGCCATCACTTGCCATTACATACCCGGTTTGTTGATTTCCATCAACCATTTTAATATTTCCGTTTACATCTAGTTTGGCATTTGCAGCAGGAGTATTTGTATTAATTCCTACACTACCGTTATCGTCAATATAAACGCTATGGTTAGCTGCATTATTCTCTATTAAAAGCACTTGATTTTCAGTATTATCATTTTCGATAGCGAAATAATTACCGGAAGCGGATGAATTTAGATTCCATTGATTCTTATCTGTTTGCAGGCGTAATGCAGCTAATCCACCTCCATTAGAATTTATTGTTAACGATGTTGATGTTGAAGATTTCACAGTGACATGTCCAAATGAATCAACGCTAATTCCCTCATTATCTCCGTCATTATTTATGTAATGGTTCCCTATTTGTATATTTTCGTTTGCAATATGATCCCCCATATTGTCACCGATGCTAACAGTTTCAGCCGTTTTTGCATGCAAAGCATAAGGTACGCTCAATAGTTGAGACACACCACTTATTGTATAATTAGTACCACCTGTAATATCGGTTTCTGTTTTAATAAAGAAAGGTCCGGCAGTCCAATCGATGCCTGAAAAATCATTTTCTTCGGAACCAATTTCAATGCTTATTAATCCGTTTGAATTTGTTGTAGCAGTCTGTATTTGCTCAAACACTGCATCCCCATCTGTCGTGCCTTGCAGAATACTTATTCGAATTCCCACACTTTGGTTGCTTACTAATTCTCCGGAACTGTCACGTATAACAGCCTGGTAACTGAATTTATCCAGACTTTGAGCTTGTCCGTTAATTGAGATAAACAGCAGTAGTAATAGTAAATATCGCATCATCATATATTTTTCTAATTCTTAATAATTTTGAAAGCTTTTAGATCATATTTGCCGTTTCGGACTTTAAGGAAATATACTCCGGCCTTGTAAGTTTGCATATTCACCTTGCTTTCCATGTCGGATAGAGAACTTTCTTCTAAAGCATGTCCATTCATAGAGTAAAGCGTATAGCGTAATTGACCAATTTGAAAATCATCAAGATTCTTAATGGATATGTATAGATAATCGGTTGCCGGATTTGGGTATACCGCGACTCTTAAATCCATCTTCACCGGGTTTTGAAACTTCGTTGATATATCTTCAATGATATAGGCTTGTTGAACTCCTGTGGCCACAGTTCCGTCTGTTCCGGTTTGGGATTGATAAAATAATTGACCTACAGAATAGCAGATTGTGCCATCATTTCCGGATCCGTCTCCACCGGAAGCATTAATGGATTCCTGAGCCTGAATTGGACTCAGTACCACAAGCAGGAAAACAAGAATATGTATGTGTCGCATAGATATCATTTTTCAAGTACTAAGGAATTGATTTAGGCTGGTTTGCTCAACTAAATTCTATTTTCAGGAAAGTTATTCTACGAATGGGGTAAGATATTCTATTAACCAGGAACGAGGTTAGGAGTATTACAGATAGATGATTGAGATAGAGTTGGCAACATCATAATTCTAAGTATTATTAGTGGTGATGGTAATTTCTGTATTTTCTGATGTTCCTGTGTTATCCGTTGGCCAGATCGTTATAAATTCGTTTTGGGCCGAAACAACGTTGGTCCTGACCCAAAGTAGAAGTATAATTAGAATACTCTTTGGAATTTAATTAATACAAAACTTGTTTTCTTCCATGATTAATCGGCTTTTAGTTTTTGGTGCTAAATAACACAGCGTCAAAACTATAAGTCAAATAATTCATAGTTTACCCTTCTTTATTCTGCAAAAAGGGGTGGATTTTATTCGAAAGGGAAATGTTATAACCTCAACAGTTCTGTGTACCGTTCCTGATTCATCGTGTAAACACAATCCAGAATTGATTTCTTCCAATCAATCAATGCGATATTATCTCCGGATTCAATGCCCGATAGAACAGCTTCCACTTCGCTGGATTCGTATACCAATACCTCCTTAAGTTGTTCTACGAAAGGTTTTAGGTAGGTTATATCCTCAATGCTTAGTTCCTTTACATCATTGGATGAGTTATACTTATTGGCATCCTCGCTGATTTTTTCAGACTGTTCAGCCAACTGCAACGTAAACCAGAAAGTAGCCCCTTTACCATGCTCACTTTCAAAGCCTATTTCACCCCTATGTGTTTCAATCGCCATTTTGCAGAAGGTAAGTCCCAAACCTGTTGAACGAACGGAGCCGGAACGCTTAGCTTGGGCTTGAGCAAACTTATCAAAAACCAGGTGTTTTTTATCCTCTGAAATGCCTTCTCCTGAATCACTAATACTAACTTTTAAAAGACTATTTGCTTCTATAATGCCAATAGTAATGGTACCGTTTAAAGGTGTATACTTTATCGCATTTGTCAATAAGTTAATCAATACCCGTTCAATGAGCTGGCCATCCACTCTTATATTATAAGCAGTATTCGTATCCACTTTTAAGGAGATGTTCTTTTGTTTGATCAGGTAGTCTACGGATGCTATGGCATTATTTAATAGGGTAGAGATAGTATAGTTTGCCAGGTCCAGGCTGATTTTTGCTGCTTCAGCTTTGTACACGTCCAATATGTTCAACACCATGTTTAACATTTGCTTGCCTGATTGTTGGGCCAATTTTAAAGCCAATTGAGGTTCGGTTTGTGGCGCATTGATGATAACGTTCAGAGGATTTTTCAAGTCATGTACAATCATGCCGGTCATGTCTTGCTTGAAATTATCGAGCTCAAGTAGTTTCTCATTTTGGCTTTGAATCTTTTCCTTTTGCTTAGCAAGTATTTTATTCGCTTTTCGTTTTTGGATAAAACTCCGAAGTATTACAAGAGCTAAAATGATAACCAACAATAATCCACCAAGCATCGTGTTTCGAATAAGTTTTTGCCTGCTTAGCTCCGCCTTTTGTAAAGCATCTTTCTTTTCTTGTTCTAATTGAATAGCTTCCTTTTCTTTATCGAATTTATACTGACTTTCTAAATTAGCTAATTGCCATACTTTTTTATCGTTGACTATGCTATCGCTTAATTCTTTGTATCGAACATAGTGCTTATATGCTTTTCTATAGTTCTTCTTCTTATCATAAATTTTAGAATAAAGTTCATGGGCGTCTCTTCTGTTCCAGCTGCCAATATTGTTTTTACAAAACTCATAGAATTTATCAAGGTAGTAAACTGCTGTTTCAATATCATTTACATTAAATTTAGCTTGAGCAACCGTAATAAGAAGACGATTATAAATAATAGGAACTTTATTTTCCGGGGCATAAAGCAGAGCACTGTCACAATTATAAACCGCTTCTTTATGCAGTCCCATTTTTGTTTTAATGATTGCAATTCTTTGGTAAGTATAGGGTAGCTCTAAAAACAATTTGGATTCCTTCGCTATTTTTATCGCATAATCACACTGAATCAGTGCTTCTTCATAATCACCTTTCTTTTCTAAGACGTGTCCTAGGGATCTGCTGTGATAAACAATTTGTTGTTTAGACTTTTGATTAATGGCTGCTTCAAGACCAATTTCAAAATTAAGCTTTGCTTCATCGAAGTTTTCAAAAATCATATGAATTTGTCCGATCGCACCATGTAATATGCTTTCCCAGGTATGATATCCTTCAATCCTTTTACTTTCATCCAGTGCACGTAAAAACAAGTCTAGAGCTTCTGTATACTCCTGCTTTTCTGCAAATTGCCTTGCCTTCTCGTTTAGCAGGGTGACTGTTATGTGTGGGTAATCTACTTTTTCTGAGTAGAATATGGCTGTATCAAGATATGAGTTATATTCATCCCACATCCTATGTCTTCCATAAGATTTGGCCAACATATAATAAGCGTTAGCCATTTTTTTATAATCATGGATTAAACTCGCAGTCTTTATTAGTTTTTTAAAGGTCAGCTTAGCTTCCTCAGTTTTTCCAATAAAGAAAAGAGCATATCCCTTAGCCTGATAGATTTTAACAAGAAAACTATTGTCACCTGGATGTAAACTATCATTTTTTAAAGCAAGATTAAAACACTTTATAGCTTCATTTCTCTTATCCTGAAAATTGTACAAATAGCCTTTATAAAAATAGGCTGATGTCAAGGTCTGGTTAAGCGTTTTTTTTGTACATAATGTAATTGCAGAATCTGTTAAAACAATTCCTTTTTCGAATTCCTTTGTATTGAAATAATACAGACTTTTCGTGATATAATAATCGGCAATCCCTTTTGAGTAGTTTAGCTTTTGTGCCAAAAATCGGGCTTCATCCAATAAGGGCTTCATTTCCTCTGTATTGGTTTTCTTTATTGCACTAGCCAGTTCATTTAATCGGTCAACTTTTAGTTCGTTTTCTTTTGAAGATGAATGAATCAATTGTTTGAGGCTATCTGCTTTATTGTTTTGGGAATACAACTCAGGTGAACAACAAAAGAGTATAGTGATTAGGAAATAGGGCACAATGATTTTTTTCATAACAAACTTTAATCTGCAACATTAGTATAATACAGTTAGACGAATAAATATCCAACAAAGCTTAACATAAAGGCACCTCTAAACGTGCTGAATATATGTTTTCATCTTCGGTAATTACTAACTTATAATTACCTCCGTATAACAAATCTAATCTTTTACGGGTATTTACAATGCCAATGCCGGCATGTTTATTGGTGTTTTTGTTATGGTTGTGAATCTGATTTTTTATCTCAAAAACAAAATCACTTCCTTCAGGTTTTATATCGATATGAATGAATGACTTATTATGAATCCCAATGCCGTGTTTAAACGCGTTTTCAAGTAAAGAGGTAAACAACAATGGTGGTATGAAACAACTGGGCAAGCTTTCTTGAATAGTTAGCTTTATATCTACCTTTCCTATGAACCTCAAACGCATCAGCTCCACATAATTCCGCACAAAGTCTACTTCTATTTGAATAGGGTTTTTCTCCCTTTCCGATTCGTATAAAAGGTGACGCATTAACTTGGAAAGTATAATGATATAGCCTTTTGCCTCTTCAGCATCGATATCGATTAAGGCATGGATGTTATTTAGGGTATTCATTAAAAAATGCGGACTTACCTGGTTCCGTAAATAAGCAAGCTCACTCTCCACAAACAAAGCCTCTACCTTGTTTTTTTCCTCCGCAATTTCTGCTTTCTGCTGCTTTATTTGCCGGTGCGATTCCGACAGACATAACATGGAATACACCCTCGCAGTTAATTCCAATGGATCGATGGGTTTACGCACATAATCGGCTGCCCCTGCCTGTAAAGCTGTATTCAGGTTTGCGGTGGTGGTCATCACACCCGTACACATAATCACCGGAATATCGGCAGTAAGTGTTTCTTTTTTCAAAGCACTGATCAACTCTATGCCATTCATTTGTGGCATATCCCAGTCGGTAATAATTAAATCAGGTAGTTTTGCCAAGGCCAACTTATAAGCTATTTCTCCGTTGGGAGCTTTCAAAAACTTATAATTATAATTTTTGCCTGAAAAACAATTTACAATAGCCTGAAGATTCTCCGGTTGATCATCAACTATCAATATCTTTTTTTCTTCCTTAAATGTCATCAATAATGCTCCCCTCTATTTTTTTAATGAATTTTCCTCCACGTACTTCTTAACTTTCGGCAAATATTGTTCACTAATAGGAATATAGGTATCCTTGTTGTAAATAATACGGTTACGATCCAATGTAGTAAAATATTTCAGGTTGATGATATAAGAACGATGAACCCGCATAAACTTATCTTCACTTAGTACTTCTGTTGCTTTTTTCATCGACATGAGTGTCACAATAGACGAACCATCTTTCAGTATAATTTTTAAATATTCACGCATGCCTTCCACGAATAATATATCGTTCAGATTAATCCGAATGTGTTTCGTTCCCGTCTTTACAAAAATGTTTTCGTCTTCTTCTGTAGCATTCTGCACTTGCTCTAACGTGCCAGTGGGTTTGACTTTATCAGCTGCTTTCAAAAAATCAGCATAACCAATCGGTTTTAAAAGGTAATCCACTGCATTTACCCTGAAGCCTTCTATAGCAAACTGACTATAGGCGGTTATAAAAATTACTTTAGGCGGATGGTTGAGAGATTTTACAAAATCCATCCCGTTGAGTTCAGGCATTTCAATATCTACGAACATTAGGTCAACAGCGTTTTCTTGTAAAAAACCGATGGCCTCAATGGCATTATCAAACCTGCCCATCAATTGCAGGTAGGGTGTTTTTTCTATATAGTTGCATAGCTGCCTAAGCGCCAGGGATTCATCATCAATGGCAATACACTTTATCATGATTCTTAAATTTGAGATAAATGTAATAAAACAAGGTTTACTTTCTAGAGTAGTTATTTAAATACATAAATAACAGGATTAAATTTTGAAGCGAACTTATATTTTCAAAGTTTGACCTGTTTTATTCTACAAAAAAGGTGAAATATCTGCTCAATTATTTTTTAATAATGGAGCAAATGTATTTGTTCTTTTAACATCAGCAATAATACAGGACGGCACTTTAGAGATTGAAACTAACTCTTTTGTGGATCAATATTGCCGCAATCTACAATGTTTGTGAGATGTATTTAAAATGAAGATTTAATAGTATTATTAATGGACAATTCTGATGGGATTGAAGGACAAACACAATATTTACAACATAAACGCTGTAATGTGAATAAATTCAGTGTTTAGAAAATTCTGTGTCGTAAAGTGATTTTAATGCCCTGTAAATCTTTTTTGTACATTATTGGTGTTTAATTGTAGGGTGTGTTAAGGGTTGGGTTTTGGGTGTGTTGTTGATGAATTCCTAAGGAATGTTTATAAATTTATTATTTGTTTTAGCAATTACAACACACTTCTTGTTCCGGTGAAATTAACCCTAAACTCGCTGGGGGTGCATCCTTGTCGTTTTTTAAAGGCTCTGTTAAAGTTAGAGATGTTGTTAAAACCACATTCAAAACAAATTTCAGATATGCTTTTATTGGATTCTATTAACCAGCGCGTTGCGTATCCCAAGCGTATCTCGTTGACGAAATCAAT
>JAKSBD010000243.1 GCA_022361295.1 Bacteroidales bacterium | reverse complement strand
TATTTTCTTGTTTTGTAGTTTTAGAAATTTGGCGCTCTTCCTGTTTTTTCTGTTTGTTATAATCACTGTAACTGCCCACAAAATCTTTTATACGGCAGTTACCTTCAAATGCAAAAAGGTGGTCGGTTACTTTGTCAAGGAAATATCGATCGTGTGATACAACAATGACACATCCTTTAAAGTTAGCCAGATAATCTTCCAGCACATTAAGTGTAAAAATATCAAGATCGTTTGTTGGCTCATCAAGAATCAAAAAGTTAGGATTCTTAATTAAAACCGTCATCAGTAACAGGCGCTTTTTCTCTCCTCCACTAAGTTTATTAACCTGGACATAATGCATTTCATTTGGAAACAGGAAGTATCGTAAGAATTGTGACGCAGACATGCGTTTTCCTTCACCAAGTGATATATCATCAGCAATATCAGTAATGACTTCAATAACTTTTTTGTTGTCATCGATTTTTATGCCTTCCTGGCGATAATATCCAAAAACCACAGTTTCACCTTTTTCAACTTCGCCGGCATCAGGTTGCAGTGAACCGGTTAAAATATTCAGGAAAGTTGATTTACCGGTTCCGTTTTTACCAACAATACCAACTTTTTCATAAGGGGCAAATTTGTATGAAAAATCCTTTATAAGTTGGATGTCATCAAATGACTTGGTTATACTGTGAAGGTTAATCACTTTTTTACCTAATCGTGCCTGAGCAATCCCCAACTCGAGATTTTGCTCATTTATATTTTGATGAGCTTTATCTTTTAAATCGTAAAAAGCATCAATGCGATATTTTGCTTTTGTAGCGCGGGCTTGTGGCATACGATTCATCCATTCCTGCTCAGTTTTAAGCAGGTTGCGGGCTTTTTCTACTTCGGCTTTCTTATTAGCCAGTCTTTCCTGGCGTTTTCTTAAGAAGTAGGAGTAATTACCTTGATAACGATAGATTGTTTCATCCGCCAGTTCAATAATTTCGTTACAAACACGATCTAAAAAGTAGCGATCATGGGTAACCATTAATAAGGTTGCTTTTGATTTTGAGAGGTATTGCTCAAGCCAGTCTACCATTTCTAAATCAAGGTGGTTTGTTGGCTCATCAAGAATTAATAATTCAGGCTCGCTAATTAAGATGCTGGCCAGAGCGACTCTTTTTTGCTGACCACCAGAAAGCTCAGAAACAGGTTGATCAAAGCGGGTAATTTTTAACTGCGATAAGATTTGCTTAATGCGTTGTTCATAATCCCATGCCTGAAGAAGGTCCATTTTTTCTATTAAAGAGCCCAAAGCCTTCTGGTCATTTTTTTCAATAGCCTGTTCGTAAGCTTTGATAGTTTGAACAATTTCATTATCAACATTAAACACCTCTTCAATAACGGTATGCTCTTTATTAAGATACGGATCTTGAGATAGATACCCCATCGTTATGCCGTTGCGCAAGGTGATGCGACCTTCATTTGCCGGAATTAATCCCCCAAGAATATTTAATAAGGTTGTTTTGCCGGCTCCGTTTCTGGCTATTAAAGCCACTTTCTGCCCTTCGTTTAAACCAAATGAAATATCATTAAAAAGGCGAATGTCGCCCCAGTGTTGTGTCAGATTTTCAACTGATAAATAATTAATCATAGCCTCTTTTTATCGAATCACAAAGGTAATATTTAGAAACTGTTTATTTTATCCTTTGTTTTATTTTGGCGGATTCCTATTTTAGGATGTCGAAAGGTTTCTGATAGAGAATATTATGGGATGTTGTTATAACTAATTGGGATGTTTCTACACCACATTTGTCTTGCAAAGCAAATAATACACAGATCAAGAGACAGAGGTTATAACAGGTGCCTTTGGGTATCTGCATTACTATATTTATGAATTTAAAAATAAATCATGGTGTTTAGGCTTAGTCTGATTGTTTTGTTGTTCCTCTTCTCAAGAGCTAATGGCCAGGAGGTTTATATTGATCATGTTATAAAGGCAGTGAATGACCTTGATTCAACCGTGCAGCAATATAAAGACGAGGGGTTTATTGTCAAACCAGGAAGACTTCACAAAAATGGCTTGCTTAATACGCATATTAAATTTTCAAATCATTCATCTTTAGAATTGATGAGTCTTGCAGGTGAACCAAAAGATAGGCTTGCCAGAACTTATAAAGACATTTTATTGAGAGGTGGAGGTGGTGCTTTTATTTGCTTAAGCGGAATTAATATTGATCAACTAAAGGTTCGGCTGGAAAAGAAGGACTACAATTTTTATTATATCCAAGGAAAAGCCTGGAGTTACATTACTTTCCCGGAAAACTCTTTACTGCATACATTCTTTTTTATCGACTATCATTATGAAGTGAAAGATGAACCGGAACTGTACCAACATTCAAATGGATGTATTGGATTCGAGCGTGTGTTAGTTGAAGGGAATGATTCGGTATTTCAGCTGATGACTGATATTGGATTGTTTCCTGTTAAAAACAAAAGCAATGAATTTAAAACATCAACAGGTAGTATTGTTATTTTAAAGAATGGGGTTACCCCAAACAAGGTTGTTGATATTGTTATGAAGGTGCGAAAGTAGAGTAATATTGTGATTGATTAGAAAAAAAAAGCGAGCCTTAGCTCGCCTTTCTTTATTTATCATCATTTGTATAAAAATTCTTAACCGGATTGGCATACATCTCAAGTAAACACGAATGCAAAAACTCTTTATCTCCTTCTATGCGAGATATGTGTTCGTCCAGATAAGCCAGGAAGGTACTTTTATCTTCGTCGGTATATTTGTTTATATGGCGTGTGTGATTGGTAAACAAATCATCAGCAATAAAGTTACCCGGGAAGAATTTGTAATTGTTATGAATCTGGTTATCTATTATTTCGGCCAAACCTTGCAACTGATCATTTTTTGCCAGTGATTTTAGTTCGTTCAGTTCCGTTTTTATTGGTGTGCCAAATCCAAAGTGAACACGTCCTTTTCGACCTCTTAAACCGGCACCCATATGCTTTAAATCATCGGCCTGGCTTTTTTTATAATCAGGATTGTCACGTTTCATTTGAAACTCCAATGCCTTTAAATAGTCACAAGGATCATACTCATACGAAATTGACAGAGGTACAATGTTGATTTCTTCAAAATTCTTGATGAAATCACCGTTCCCGCTCATGTTAAGCATTTTCAGCAGGCTCACTTGCGTGCGGTCATCGCCATCCTTAGAACGCCCTTCTCGTTGCGCAATCCATATACTTTGGTTACGTTCGGTTAAAGTTTGCCTGATGTATGTTGACAGGCGTTTTGTACTTTCCATCATTTGGCGTACAGGTAAATTACGTTGTACAATAAATGACCTGTTGAGTTTTACCAAATCGGTTATCCATGGATATATAAGCAGATTGTCGCCAATAGCAATTTCTGTGGTATTAAAACCATTTTCAACCCTTAATATATTTAATATGGCAGAGTCTAGTACAATATCGCGATGGTTTGATATGAATAAATAATGCCCGTTAGGGTCTAATTTATCCATGCCCGAATGTGTAATGCCCTTAGTGGTTGTTCTAAGTACCTCTTTTACGTATGGATAAATCACTTCCGTTTGGAACTCGCGGATAGATTGTATGCTTAAAAGCTTGTTAAGAAATTGCTCTGTTGAGAAATTAGGGTAGAGGAATTTAATTAATTCCAAAAAGTTGACTTCATTAATTAAGCGCTCAAACACTTCATGAATCTCCTCGTCATTGTATGGACGAATTGAATCAAAGTTTAATTCTGTTCCCATTTCTGTTCTATAATGTTTGCTGCAAAATTACGGCAAACAATTGTGTTTATGAAATTATATAATCATTTAACGATAATATGGGCTGTTTTGTAATTGGATTAAGTCCAAATATTGGAATAGTATCCTAATTGTGGATCATATTTAAGTTTTAAGAAATAAAAGAGACTGAAGAACAGTCTGTTACAAAACATGGCACAGGCATTGGAATATGAATGGCACGAAACACCCAAAGTTATGATACAAGTAAAAGTTTTTAAAAATACCACGTTAATATCCTTTGATCAGAAGGACAGTTTAGATCTTCAGACATCTAAGCATTTCAAAAATCAAATGATGGATATATTAAAGAAACCTTTTACAAATCTGTTTGTGGATTTAGAGAAGGTAGAAAATGTTGATGCGGAGGGATTGAATACTTTAATGGCAGGTCAGCGTTTGTCAGAAATGAATCAAAGTCAGCTGAGCTTGTTTAACGTGAAGGAGGAAGTGCTTAAATCAATGAAAAAGTACGACCTCGACAACTATTTTTTCTTTTGTGACCGTCCAAAGCCCTTTTCTGATGACCTATTAATGGTTTAAAGTTAAGGATTCCAGGAGGCTTAGGCCTCCTGGTTTATAATTTCCCAATATTCAATAGCACGTCTTGTGTGAGGAATGACAATGGTTCCTCCAACTAAATTGGCAACCGCGAATATTTCCATCATTTCATCATTGCTTACACCTTGTTCGAAACATTTCTCAAGATGGTATTTAATGCAATCATCGCAGCGTAAAACCATTGAACTGACAAGACCCAGCATTTCTTTCACTTTAGTTGATAAAGCGCCTTCCATATAAGTGTTGGTATCCAGGTTAAAGATACGTTTCATCACTTTATTGTCGGCCGACAGAATCTTCTCATTCATTGCCTCACGATATTCCCGAAATTCTTTTACTTTTTCGTTCATTTTTACTGATTAAGAAGTTATACAAATAGTTGTTTAATGGCCGAAGACCTTGATTTATAATGTGATTATCTGTTATACTATAACATATCAGCATCCTTACATCTCACATCCTAACGTTCAACCGCCTCGCCTTTTAATGTAGCTTGCGTTGCTTCTTTAATTACAACTCTTGCTAAATCACCTGTTTTGTAGTCCTTTTTAGGGAATACAACAACTTTGTTTTGCGATGTTCGGCCATAAAGTTCTTCTTTTGATTTCTTTGAAGTGCCCTCGACGAGGACCTCAAATGTCTGACCAATGTCGCGTTGGTTACTTTCGAATGACAACTGGTTTTGCAGGTCAATAATTTCCTGTAAACGACGTCCTTTAACATCTTCAGGAACATTGTCTTCAAGGTTTTTAGCTGCGTAAGTTCCAGGGCGTTCTGAGTATTTAAACATAAAGGCCGAATCATATCCAGCCCATTTCATTAAGCTTAATGTTTCCTGGTGGTCTTCCTCAGTTTCGCTATGGAAACCACAGAATACATCTGTTGATAATCCACATCCCGGAAGAATCCGTCTGATAGCTTCAATCCGGTCCATATACCATTCGCGATCATATTTGCGATTCATCAGCTTAAGAATGCGTGAACTTCCTGACTGTAATGGTAAATGAATAAACTTACAAATGTTATCATGTTTCGCCATTATTTCCAACGTTTCATCACTCATATCTTTAGGGTGAGAAGTGGTGAAACGAATGCGCATATCCGGGAAGTTACGAGCTACAAAGTCAAGTAAATCAGGGAAAGACATGTTGGTATTTTCAGCTTCGAAGTGGTATGAATTAACATTTTGCCCCAGAAGTGTTACTTCCTTGAATCCCTTATTATATAAATCCTGAATCTCTTTTTTTATACTTTCCGGCTGACGGCTGCGCTCACGACCTCGGGTATAGGGAACAATACAATATGAGCAGAAATTGTTACAACCACGCATTATTGAAACAAAACCAGAGATTTTATTTTTGCCAATTCTTGAAGGAATAACTTCAGCGTATGTTTCATTAGTTGACAGCTCCACGTTAATTGCCTTATCACCTCTCTCGGCCATACCAATTAAGTTTGGCAAATCAAGATAAGCATCTGGTCCAACCACTATGTTGGCACCTTGCTCAAATAACTTGTCTTTAACACGTTCGGCCATGCAACCAATAATCCCGATAATTAAATTGGGTTTGTTCTTACGCATGGCTGTCAGCTGCTGCAATCGTCCTAAAACACGTTGCTCAGCATTATCACGAATAGAACAGGTATTAATAAAAACAGCATCTGCATCATTAATATCATAACTAACACCATAGCCATCCATTTCCATAACAGATGCCACTACTTCACTATCAGCCACATTCATCTGGCACCCATAGGTTTCAATAAAGAGTTTTTTTCCGCTCTTACTGCTAATCAAAGGCTTTACTTCACTAAACTCCATCATTTTATCGAGGATTATTTTAATTGATTGTCATTTTTTTAGGAGCAGCAAAGTTAATGCTTGTATTATTAATGACAAGTATAATCGCTCTGAATTACTTAAATGAATGCTTGTGTTTCCAAATTTTGGAAACTGCATGTTGTTACTTCATTTGTAATGGTTTAAAAAGTTATTTTTCTTAACTTTATTCAAGCTGTAAACAAAAAAACCTCACCATGAAAGAAGTATTAATTCCTGTAGATTTTTCAGAAGAATCACTGATTGCCATTGATTATGGTATTGATTTAGCAAACCACCTGCATGCCAATGTGCGTGTTATCCATGTAAAGACTGATTCTATTATCGTACCTTTCTTTACAACCGACCCTGATACTGATAAACTTAACCAGGATGTTGATGCCTGGGCACAGCAACTTTATCAACGTTATTCAAAAGAGTACAAAGTACAGGGAGGTTATTTTGATTTTAAGATTAGGGAAGGTAATGTGGTAAAAGAAGTGTGTAATCAGGCTAAATATGGCGATTCAACCATTATTGTACTTGGTTCACATGACGAATCATCAATCGGTTCGAAGTGGGTAGGAAGTCCGGCTTATCGCCTTGTGGCTCATTCTCCATGTCCTGTTATTGTTGTTAATAAAAGGATGAAACTTAAGCATGAAATAGAAAGTATCGCTTTGCCGGTCGACTATAGTATTGCCAGCAGAAAGAAAGTGCCCGAAATAGCTGGTGTAGCCCGTTTGTTTAATGCCAGTGTTCATGTGGTTGGCTTAAAATCATCTGATTTGGTATGGATGAATAATGAAATGCAGAGCTATGTAAAACAGGTTAAAAATTTCGTAGTTAATAAGGCTAAGGTGAAAGTTAATGATGTTGTTTTAACGGGTCGCGATTATGCAGATAACCTGATGGACTATGCTATTGATGCAAATATTGATCTGGTAACAACTCATGTGCACCATACCACAAACCCATTTGTACGGGTTTTCCAGTCATTTACCAATGATTTAATCAATAAATCTTTAAAACCAGTTTTAGTAATACCTACAAAAGATTAATCTAATGATTATCTTTGCGGCACTAAAAGTTTTAAGTGACATGAAGATTCAGTTATTATTTTTATGCCTGTTTTGTCTGGTAGTTGCTAATGCACAGGAAGATACCTCTCTTGTGGGGAAGCTTCAGGAGCGAGTTGACGGTGAAGGTGTCATTACGATCTATGACGAAGACGGAATTGAAGAGTTGGTCAATATTCAGGTAGAAGTCAATGAACGCATTGGCGGCGTAGAAGGTTGGCGTATACAACTATATTCAGGTTCAGGACCGGAGGGAAAACAAAGCGCTTTAAAAGTAAAGGGAAAACTATTAGGTAATTTTCCGGACCAGGATGCGGACTTGTCGTTTACATCACCATTTTGGCGGGTTAGGGTTGGTAACTATCGACATAAGCACGAAGCTCTTCAGCTTTTGAATGAGTTGCGGGCGATTTTTCCGAACTGCTATATTGTGAAGGACGGATACGTTAAAATGGATAAATTTGAAAAATAAAATATGATGAAAAAAGCCGGAATTAATCCGGCTTTTTTCTTTTTTAGATCGTATTGGGCGATTAAAAAAATAGAAATAAATTTGCGACTTATTTTTAAGAGGGAAATATCATGAGTGACCAGATTAAGCATGAGTGTGGGATTGTTCTTATCCGCTTATTAAAACCACTGGAGTACTATCAAAAGAAGTACGGAACATGGCGTTATGGCTTAAATAAGCTATATCTTTTGATGGAAAAACAGCATAACCGCGGACAAGACGGAGCA
This sequence comes from Bacteroidales bacterium, assembly GCA_022361295.1. Classification (GTDB taxonomy): domain Bacteria; phylum Bacteroidota; class Bacteroidia; order Bacteroidales; family Marinilabiliaceae; genus Carboxylicivirga. The sequence goes on along the minus strand of JAKSBD010000243.1, from coordinate 4,234 downwards.
GGGGCTGTTAACCTTAAGATTGATCAACCGGCCGGACAGAAATACTTTTCGCGTCACCGGTCTAATAAGGCCAATCCAATTAAGGATGTTTTTGAAAAGATAAATGAACCATTTATCAAGCAGCAGGAGAAAGATGCAGAATTGTTAAATGATCCTCAGTACGCTAAAGAGCATTTGCCTTTTGCGGGTGAGCTTTACCTTGGGCATTTGCGCTATGGTACTTTCGGAAATCACAGTATTGACTATGTTCACCCTGTGATGCGCGAAAACAACTGGCGCTCACGTAACCTGACGCTTGCGGGTAATTTTAACCTGACCAATGTGGATGAAATTTTCCAATCTTTAACCGAATTGGGACAGCATCCTAAAGATTATACCGATACAGTTACAATACTTGAAAATGTTGGTCATTTCCTGGACGAAGAAAATCAGCTCTTATTCAGAAAATACAAGAACGAAGGAAAATCAAACCGGGAGATTTCTCATTGTATTGAAGACGAATTAAATATACGCGAAATCCTGGAGCGCTCAAGTCGTCGATGGGATGGAGGTTATGCTATTGCTGGTGTTGTTGGTCATGGTGATGCATTTGTAACACGCGACCCATGGGGTATTCGTCCGGCTTGTTACTATGCCGATGACGAAATTGTAGTGGTAGCATCGGAGCGTCCGGTGATTCAAACTGCTATGAATGTGCGATCAGTACAGGTAAAAGAATTAAAACCAGGGCATGCGCTTATTATCAAGAAAAATGGTAAGGTAAGTGAAGAGTTGGTTCGTGTACCACAAGACCGCCGATCATGTTCTTTTGAGCGTATTTACTTCTCTCGTGGCAGTGATCGTAAAATTTACGAAGAACGTAAAGAACTTGGTCGCCTATTGGCAAAAACCATACTTGAGAAAGTTGATTACGACATTAATAATACAGTATTCTCATACATTCCTAATACGGCCGAAACTGCCTTTTATGGAATGATGGAAGGTGTACGCCGTGAAATGGATCAGGTTAAAAAGCAACAGATCCTAGATCTCGGATCAGACATTACGCCCGAAAAACTGGACGCGATTTTAAGCCTTGAGCCCCGCGTTGAAAAAATTGCCATTAAAGACGTTAAGATGCGTACTTTCATTGCCGACGATGATAGTCGCGATGACATGGTAGCACACGTTTACGATGTAACATATGGTATTGTTAAAAATGGTGTTGACACGCTTGTCATTATTGATGATTCAATTGTACGGGGAACAACATTGAAGAAGAGTATTCTCAGAATTTTAGATCGTTTACACCCTAAGAAGATTATTGTAGTGTCTTCAGCCCCTCAAATACGTTACCCTGACTGTTATGGTATTGACATGGCTAAGCTGAAAGATTTCTGTGCTTTCTCTGCAGCTGTTGAATTATTACACGATACTGATCAGGTACATATTATTGATGAGGTATATAAGAAATGTAAAGAGCAACAGTTCTTACCTAAAGAAGAAATAGTAAACCATGTGAAGGAAATCTACCGACCATTTACGGCCGAGCAGATTTCAGCTAAAATTGCAGAAATGCTTCGCCCTGAAGATATTGATGCAAGTGTAGAATTAGTTTACCAGAGCGTAGAAAATTTACATTCTGCCTGTCCTGACGATAATGGAGACTGGTATTTCACAGGTGATTACCCGACGCCGGGAGGTAACAAAGTGGTAAATACATCGTTTATCAATTTTGTTGAAGGTAATAGCGGAAGGGCTTATTAAACAATACTTTTAAAGATAATAAAACGCCCAACAGCATTGAACAAAAATAGCTGTTGGGCGTTTTTTTTATATAACACATGTATTAATTTAAATATATAGATTAATTAACGATTATTAGTTTTCAATAACATAAAAAACAAATTTTTGGTACAGGACTTGCAATTATGTCGATAGATTTTTTTCATAGATTTGGGTTAGGTTAGTAAATGGGACTCTAGGCAACGGTTTAGATCCCATTTTTTTATGCACTTAATTGTTAGTGTAATGCTTCAATATAATCCACCACCAATTGAAAGATACCTTCAAAAACAGGATACTCCAGTTTTTCTGGTGTATCTAAAGGTTCGTGGTAATGCTCGTTGCCACCCTCCGTCCAGAAGAAAAGAGCTGGTATGCCTGCATCGTGAAAGTGGTAATGGTCAGAGGTATCGTCATAACCTGTTGGTTTCAGATAGTCAATATATCCCTGTGTAGTATTGATAGTCATAAATTGCTTTTTAACTTCAGGATAAAGTTCTGCATGTATCAACTCTGTCCATTTTGTGCCGGTAGACACCATATCAAAGTTTATTACCAGCTTAGTTTTTTCCAATGGATACACAGGATTAGCAACGTAATATTCCGAACCATAAAAACCGGCCTCTTCAGCCGCAAAAAAGATAAACTGAATACTGTAGTGTGGCTGATGTTTCTTAAAGTACCTGGCCAGTTCGAGTAACATGGCCACACCACTGGCATTATCGTTGGCCCCGGCATACAAGGCCTCGCCAAACATGCCCATGTGGTCATAGTGACCTATTAATGTAATGCAGGTATCTGTTTTTCCTTTTAAAAGTCCTGTTACATTTTGTGTTTGGTAATCGCTTGTAAAATCGCTTACCAGGTCTATTTCAATGGATTTAACATCGGGGGTAATAAATTCCTTATTAACACGTATTGTACCGTATTCATTTAAATAGCGACGAGCTGAATATTTAGGTGATTCAACCCGGTCTATTATCCCTCTCACCATGAATGGTAAAGTTGTAAACAGGTTGCGTGCAAAATAATACAATTCCTTGTTATTAATCACTGTTGAATCAAAGCATATAAAGGAGTTTTTCAGGTCTGAAGCCAACAGTTCTTTCAGTTGACGTTTGCTGGTCAGCTTACTTTTGTTGATCCATATTAGCGGGAAGTTTCCCTGAATTGTTGGTGAAGTAGGATATGCCACCCAGTCAATACCATTGATCAATTGCCGTTGACCAATTTTTAAAGATGGTATTCCCTCATAATTATTAATACTCATGTTAAAACGTTGGAAGTAAGTGTTACCAATAGGCTTTACCCCTGTTTTTTTAAGTTGGTTCGCAATGTAATCTGCAGCCAGACTATCGCCTTTATTAGTATACCCCCTTCCATAAAAGGCAGGAGAGCTGAGTTCTTCAACCACTTTTTTAACATGTTTCATGTTTTGCGCCTGTAAGCAGGCACAACAAATCAGAAGCATAATAGCTCCACTAAATAGTTGTTTCATTTTTGATTTACTTTTACTTGTTTGCCGATCGGCAAAATAATCAATACAACTGTCGGCATACAACAACCATTGTCATGTTTAATTATTATTAACGATTGAGATGGTTTATAGTAACCATTATTATCTTAGAAAACGTTAAGTGAATGACCTGGGAGTGGGGAAAAGCAGCAGGAAGGTGCGGTATTGCAGCAGGAGTATGAAAGCAATAGCAGGAGCATATATGTTTTTAGCAGGAGGTCGAAATATATAGCAGGAAGCTATGTGTTTATAGCAGGAAGGTGTTTGTGATGGGCAGAGCTTTAATATTAGTGCTATCTCGGTTTCCTGATATGTTTATTGTATTTTCTGAAGTAGTCTGAAAGGTATTTTTGATACTTCTTTTTGTCAGACTTGAAAAGGTATTGCCCACAAGTTCTGATAGTAGTTACCTTTTCAAATAAAAGGGTATAGGCCCGATCGCGCCATAGTTTATTTTCACTTTTACCATTCGACGTATTAACTAAAGCTAAATTTTCTGAGCATTTAAAGGATAAAGTCCGAGCCTTAAGTGTCAGGTCTTTGTCAAAGTTTACCTTTTGTAAAAGGTGAGCATTATTTTCTGCCAATTCACACATTTGAAGCAAAACAAAGGCGATACTTTTATTGTCTCTTTTGGTCCTGATATCCGACAGTTCTTTTTTAATAGCTGCATTGCGACGAAAAGCATAATCGAAATGACGGAGCATTTCTTTCTTCAGTGCCAGAGCTTCTTTCTTTGTGCTTAACCACTGTTTCATTTCCTGGCTTCTGGCAGGTGTAATAACCCAGTTTGCCTGGCAATAACGTAAGGCTTTGCATAACGACTTCAGATCCTCAACATCTTGCCAGTTTAAACCTGCAGATAACAATTGGGACTTATCATTTTGACAAATGCTGTATAGCTCCTCAGCTTCGCCGCAATATTTATCCACAGGTATTCTGGGAGCTTTAATC
>JAKSBD010000255.1 GCA_022361295.1 Bacteroidales bacterium | reverse complement strand
AAGCAGTTGCATAACAGGCGTCAACACATTTAAAACAAGCTGTACATTTACTTTTATTAAATTGCACTGTCCCTGCATGAATGTGTAGTGCACCACTTGAACAAAAAGGTAGGCATTCCTGACAGTTAATGCACTTATCAGACAACCATTCCAACTCTGGTTCTCTGGAAAACGTTTCAGGATTATGGCACCATTGACAGCGCATATTACAGCCCTTAAGAAATACTGTAGAGCGGATTCCCGGCCCATCATGTATCGACATGCGTTGTATGGTTGTAATTCTTCCTTCCATTGATTTATTAGCTTGCAACAAAGCTATTAACACTGGAAGAGTTGAAAAAAAAATACTATTGGTGAGTAGTGGTTATAAATTGCCCTATGGCGATGTTTGTTATTAGATGAGGAGTTGAGGAGTTGAGGAACTGATGAATCGATTAATTGTCGAACTGCTTATGTAGTTGAACTGATAAATTGATAAATTGATAAATTGATAAATTGATAAATTGATAAACTGATAAACTGATAAACTGATAAACTAATAAACTGATAAACTGATAAACTGATAAACTGATAAACTGATAAACTGATAAACTGATAAACCAATAAATCATAATTCATCCATCATAAATCATAAATCATAAAATCATAACCCTAGTTTCAGATCTTCAGAGCCTGAAAAAATGTCACTCTAAGTTCAAGGCGTTGCCCTTGGGTGTTCGAAAAGAAGTTTATATCTGTAATGGATAGTATATCAGATATTATATCGGCTTTATTTCATAACCCGAAGTAAGCAAAGTGCAACCTCGGAATAATTAAGAATTAAGTATTATTAATAATTTCAGCTTAACCTCAACCAGTTACCTAAAACACTTTATGGTTTTTCTTCCTGTACTGAACTGGTGTTTGACCAATGTGCTTGTTAAACAGGCGGTAGAAATAACTGATTGATTCAAACCCACAGTCGAAACAAATGGTTTTAATGGGTGAGTTAGTCATAATCAATTGTCTGCAGGCATATTGTAAGCGGGCTTTTATCACCGTTTCAGTTAAGGTTTGTTTAAGGTGTTGCTGCAATACCCTGTTAACATGATCAACAGAACGCTCAGTGAGTGCCACAAAGCCCTGAATACCTCCTTTAAACTTTTCCGGCGTATTATAATTATCCAAAGCATAGGCCAGCCAGTGCGGTATATGTAGTTGCCCGACCTGCAGGGTGTTTAATAATCGAAAAACATGAATCATTATAAAGTCCAGGTGCAAGAAGTCTCGTGGCTGACTGATCAGGCGATCGGTAATAGCAGATAATTCGTTTAGCTGATCACTGTCTATCTTAATAAGGAATGGCAAATTATCTTTGGACCAAAAGTAAGCATCCGAATCTCTAAAATAGCGCTCTTTAAAGTAATCGAGACTGGCCTGACCAAAGGCTATATTGGTAATAACAAGGCTTTCGTGGCTTTTATCCAGTCGAAAGGTATGTTCATCCGATGGACGAATCATACATAGCTGCCCTTTACTGATGGGTAATTCCTGCTTGTTTATAATATGAATTCCACTGCCTTCTTTTATCCAGAACACTTCGGCAAAACCATGGTTATGCAGCTGCAAATCATCATGTGAACTAATTGTTGTTCGCGCTACATGAAAAGCTTCATCGGGGTTAATAAAAGTATCCAGCTTAAAATGCGAGTGATTCATATGGTGGTTATATTTCTTATCGAGTATCAAAATTAAGGCATTATACCGATTTGTTAATGACTGGAGCGTTAAATATTGATTGAATATCCTTAATTGTACATCAACCCTGAAAATACTTTTTGTAAAAACAAGACTTAATGAGGACACAAAGGCGCAGAGTTTTATAATGAAACTTTAAACCCTTTGCTGCCACTCAATTTATGAGTTTATAGGGGCGTTGGCGCTGCGTTGTTCGTAGGAAATATTGCAAGATGAGAATTGGAGGGGCGTTAGCCCTGATGTCTAATTATTCTATATAATTATGATTACAGGGCTATCGCCCCTATTATTTTTTATGTGCTTTTTCAATGCTACGTAGATTACAGGGCTATCGCCCCTAATCATTTCGAAGTTGATGATATTTTATTCGATAAAAATTAAATCGTAAAAGTATTTATCAAATCACAAATGCTTTTCGAACACTAAAGGGTCACACCACATGTTTTATGATATACTATTTCAAAAACACATAAATACACCTATTTGAATTTATGGCAACTATTAATGTCATGCACAATTAAGATGTTTGTATATTCAATATTTTCACGTGCTTTAGCACTGTTTACCTGGATTTCGATGACACAAAAAAAACACGATAAAAGACATCCTGCTCTTTGGATACCAACCGTTTATTTTGCTATGGGACTGCCTTTTGCACTGGTCAGCATGGCATCTGTTTTAATGTATGAAGACCTTGGGGTAAGTGATGCCAGGATTACCTTCTGGACTGCACTTATCACATTACCATGGACTTTCAAACCTTTTTGGAGTCCTTTATTGGAGATGTTTAAAACCAAGAAACATTTCGTACTTATTACACAATGGATAACTGGTATCTCATTAATGTTTGTCGCTTTTTCATTACAGCTACCATCCTTTTTTCAATACTCCATTGCCTTCTTTGCCATATTGGCGTTTAGTGGAGCAACACATGATATTGCTACTGATGGCGTTTATATTAATGCGCTCTCCAGTGAAGATCAGGCTAAGTACATTGGCTGGCAAGGAGCAGCCTATAATATTGCCAAATTTTTATCCATGTCGGGTTTTGCATACCTGGCAGGTGAATTAAGCAAAACGATGGGGCCGGCCACTGCCTGGATGTGGGCCATGGCAGCTTGTGGTGCTTTAATGATTGTATTAGGTTTTTACCATTTGAGGATGCTTCCATCGGGAGGCAGTGCCGATCACCAGGTAACCTCCTTAAAAGAAGGCTTCAGTACATTATTTGAGGTCATTCGTACCTTTTTCCAGAAGAAGTTTATCATCTGGCATATTGTGTTTATCGTCCTGTACCGTTTTGCTGAAGGGTTAGCACTTAAAATAGTTCCGTTGTTTTTGAAAGCACCAATTGCCGATGGCGGATTAGGCTTTGACACCTCAACGGTTGCTTCGGTATATGGCGCAGGTAGCATATCATTTGTTGCCGGTTCGTTGTTAGGTGGCTACTTTATTTCAAAACTTGGTTTAAAACGATCATTGATGTACCTGGCCTTTGCCTTTAACATTCCATTTGTTTGTTATTTCCTGTTATCATTATTCAGACCTGATAACATTAGCTGGGTGTATGCTTCTGTTTTAACTGAATGGTTTGGCTATGGGTTTGGCTTTGTTGGCCTGATCCTTTTTATGATGCAACAAATTGCACCTGGCAAATACAAAATGGCACACTATGCTTTTGCATCGGGCATTATGAACCTGGGTATCATTCCTTCAGGTATGTTTAGCGGACAAATGAGTGATTGGTTAGGCTATAAAGTATTTTTTATATGGGTATTAGTTGCAACAATACCTGCCCTATTAGCCGCAAAGTTTGTACCTTTTGTTTATGCTGATAAGGAGAGTAGTGGGAATGAGAGGTGAGGAATGAGAGGTGAGTGATGAGAGGTGAGTGATGAGAGGTGAGTGATGAGAGATGAGTAGTGAGAAGTGAGACATCGGGTACTATGTACCATAGCACTAAGCACCAGGCACTAAATTATAAAATAGCGCAATAAAAGCACAGATTAATGCAGAGATAAAAGATATCGGAATATTAAAGAATTGAGTATTCTTTAATATTTCAGCTGAACCAGAAACATTGAAGACTTAAGACATAAGACTATTTACAACGTTTAATTCATCTTGATACTTGGTACTTAATACTTGATACTGGTACTTAATACTTGATACTCGATACTTGATACTCGATACTCGATACTCGATACTCGATACTTAATAAAAATAAAACATCATTATTATGACACAAAATATAACTCCAATTCCTTGGGAAGAAAGGCCGGCAGGCAGTTCTGAAGTAATGTGGCGATACTCAAAGAATCCGATTATTGGCCGTTACCAGATTCCATCGTCCAACAGTATTTTTAACAGTGCCGTTGTGCCTTTTAAAGATGGCTTTGCTGGTGTATTTCGCTGCGACAATAAAGCGGTGCAGATGAATATTTTTGCCGGTTTTAGTAAAGATGGTATTAACTGGGACATTAATCACGAACCAATTGTGATGCAGGCAGGTAATACCGAAATGATAGACTCGGATTATAAATACGATCCGCGTGTTTGCTTTATTGAAGACCGCTACTGGATTACCTGGTGTAACGGTTACCACGGTCCTACCATTGGCATTGCCTACACCTTTGACTTTAAGGAGTTTTTCCAATGTGAGAATGCCTTTTTACCATTTAACCGAAACGGTGTTTTATTCCCTGAAAAAATCAATGGTAAGTACTGTATGATGAGTCGCCCAAGTGATAACGGGCACACACCGTTTGGCGACATCTACCTGAGCTACAGTCCGGATATGAAATACTGGGGTGAGCATCGCTGCATGATGAAAGTGACGCCCTTTGAAGACAGTGCCTGGCAATGTACCAAGATAGGTGCCGGTGCTGTGCCAATCAAAACCAAAGATGGCTGGTTAATCTTTTACCATGGTGTAATTAATACCTGTAATGGTTTCCGTTATTCGATGGGTGCCGCTCTGTTGGATCTTGAACAACCTGATAAAGTGCTTTACCGCACGCAACCCTATTTATTAGCCCCTGCCGAGATGTACGAATTAACCGGTGATGTGCCTAATGTGGTATTCCCTTGCGCGGCATTGAATGACGAGGATAAAGTAGTGGTGTATTACGGTGCAGCCGACACTGTGGTTGGTGTGGCATTTGGTTATATTAATGAGATTATTGATTTTATTAAGAATAACTCTTTGTAAAATAAGACGCAAGACTTAAGACTATTTACAAGATATTAATCATCTTGATACTTGATACTTGATAAAAGGCATCACATACCATACAGTCAAATAAAAAGACCTTAAGGATTTAGAATCCTTAAGGTCTGGTAATATCCGATCAGAAGCTCCCTGGTATCTCACCTCTCACCTCTCACTTCTTACTTCTCACTTCTCACTTCTCATTAATCATTAATCATCACCCCCTTCTACTCCCCAGTTTTTATTGGGTTTATCGCCCATTTCAAGTTCCAGCTTACCACCTTTTAACAACTCATTGGCAGGGAATTTAAAGTCTTTCACCTCTTCTCCATTCAGGGTGGCTGATTGCACATATTTATTTAATCGTGATGCATTATTGGCTTCGATAACAAATTGCTCTCCACGTCCGTATTGACCACCAAGGTCAATGGTCACTTTCTCAAACAGCGGACTGGCAATTTCATAGACAGGTTCAACACTACAGCCGCCATCCGTTTGAAACAGTCCCAATGAAGCCATTACAAACCAGGCACTCATTTGCCCCTGATCTTCATCGCCCAGGTAGGCATTTGAGATACCATAACCATAGTAACGTTCCATAATGGCCCGGCTCCACTTCTGAGTCAGCCAGGGTTTACCCACCCAGTTGAACAGGAACGCAAAGTGCATTGATTGTTGATTGCCCTGTATCACCGGGTAGTTCCAGTATTGATCATTCATGCCGTTAAAACGTGTTTTATCGCTCTCTTCAAAGCCCCAGACCAACCGTTCAATAACACGTTCTTTACCAATCATATCGGCCAAAGCAGGCACATCATGAGGTACATAGTATGTTAATTGCCAGGCATTGCCTTCTACATAGTGATGGTTGGCACCTGATTTATAAGGGTCAAAATCTTCTTTCCATACCCCCCTTGAGTCCTTTAAACGGGCATAACCCGTTTCTGTATCAATCACATTCTTCCAGTTATACCCTCGCTTTAAAAAGGTTTTATAATCCTTTTCCTTACCCAGGGCTTTTGCAAACTGGGAGACTGTCCAGTCATCATATGAGTACTCCAGTGAATTGGAGAATCGTCCTTTATCGTAAGGTACATAGCCGTACTTGAGGTAAGGTATTAAATCGCGGTTACCGGCAAAGCCACCACCAACCTCCTGTGCAGGTGTGGTCTGCATTTTTTTAACCGCCTTAAAGGCCTTCTCCTCATCAAAGTCGCGAATACCCATTTGGTAAGCCCCTACAATTAAAGGAATTTCATGCTCGGCCACCATTACCGGAACATATTCCATAGCAGCAGGTCCTTTGGCCAGCCAGCCATTCGCATCGTACATGGCCAGTTGCGACTTCACCCAGTTACTGCTCCACTCAGGTGTTACCAGATTCCAGAATTGATTAAGGTTCCAGAAGGTATTCCAGAAAGCATCACAACCCAGGGCCGGCGACTGCGGGTTTTCCATTTTGCGAATCACCTCATCGGCATCGCGCCACTCGCCATTGACATCACTGTATATATTGCGACTGCATATTGACCGGTACATAGCATTATAGAAGCGCATCTTTTCCATTTGGTTGGAAGTCTTGATATCCACACGACTAAACAGCTTATCCCATTCTGCGATATGATAATCCCTCACTGCATTAAAGTTCCATCCAAAGGGTTCTGTTATCTCCTTTTGCAGATTTTCTGATGCATTATCAATACTGACATAAGAAATGCCTGTGCGCACCTGAACCTGTTT
>JAKSBD010000245.1 GCA_022361295.1 Bacteroidales bacterium | reverse complement strand
CTAGTTCTATCGGTTAAGAGCCAGACAAAAAAGACAGATCTTACATCAGTTGAAAACCCTGACTCTTCAAAAAGAAAGCAAAAACCCGTTAAGAATGGGAATTATTTATGACAGGGAAGCAAAATCTGTGACAGGAACGCGAATTTTCCAACAGGACTAGAAAATTTGTGACAGGGGCACGTGGTTTTATGACAGGAAAGCGAATTTTGTGACAGCGGCATAAAATCATGCAAATTTTGCTCCCCTGTCAACTAATCTATAATCCCTGGTACCATAAATTGATAAATCTGATATTAGTATATCATCAAATCCCAAAGCATTGATACTTTTTTATCTGTTACGGTTAAAAAACGTCAACAGCCTGTTAATTACTGTTAAAGCCTCTTGAATTTCTCATCTAGCCTCGTATGTTTGTATATTGAGGTTAGACTACGAACAAATGGATAAGAAGAAAATGAAGAAAGAGACCGATATAACATTAAAGTTAAAACGAAAAATTTTAATCTATTCGATAATAGAGGTGGCATTAATAATTGCCTTGTTAGGCTTTATAATGTTCTTAATTATGGTTTTAATGAGCTAGTTTTACAGGTAAAGCGTTATTGTCTTTTCTGCCAAAACTTTTCCATCTAACCATGTTGTAAGAACCCATTCTCCTGCCTTATCATCATAAGGTTCCCACACTGTATCTCCAAGAAAAAATTCGTAGTCGTTAGAATTCACAAAATACTGACCTTTGAATGCAGGCTCGACTTTGCCATTTATATCTTTAAAAGGGGGATGTTCAATTCTAAACTCCACCACCTTACCTTTTGCTCCTTTTATCCTGATAACATAACCAAATTCAATATCAGGTTGAATCTGAATACGGTTAGTTATCTTAAGTAACTTGGGCAGCTTTTTGGAAGTTCGTTCCCACCGGCTATATTCACCATAGCTATAAAGCTCCCAACTTATCTTTCTTTTTGCCATTTACTTCTTTTCTTAACTCTCAAGCGAATACCTTATTTGATCCAACATCAGCGGAATATCACCAGAATCTATCCCATGCTTCTTAAGGTATGGTACATCTGAATTAAAGGTATCAATAAACTCGCTAAAAGAATGATTGGGCAATTGTATGCTTTTTTGATAAAACGATAAAGCTTCTTTACGTTTTTTCTGACACCATAAAGTATGACCAAGATTAATTAAATCGTGTTTGTTTTTCTCCGATACAATTAGTTTATGATAATATGTTTCAGCTTGCCCGAACTTTCCTTCTATAAATGAACACCAGGCAATTGGTCGTCCCACTTTACTGTTACCCGGATCGAGATATTCGACTTTAAAATAATACTTTAATGCTTCTGAAAAATCCTCCAATTCTAATAAACAGTGACCTATTGAAACTTGGGTATGAAGATTTGACGGATCTAATTTTTCGGCCTCTTTATAATAACTTAAGGCTTCTTGCGGCTTATTAAGGTGCCTGTAGCACAATGCTATTTTCTTTTTGTTCCAAACACTTTGCGAACCCAATAACTCAGCTTGTTGATAATAGCACAAAGCATTTTCATAATCGCCTGATTGCTGATAACAATAGGCCACCTTTTGAAGTACCTCTTTATTATCTTTTTCTTTATCAGCAATCTTTCTATAAATCTCTAAAGCATCTTCAAAATAATTCTTCTTAAAATAATACTCACTTATATCTCTAAGCGAGTCTGAATCATCAAGCATTTGACAGAAGAACCAGCGATTATAAAAATCCATCTTTTGAGTAAAAACGTCTTCAAACTGATGCTTTTGCGGATGCACCTTCAGTAAACGATACAAATCCTGAATAAACTGATTACTGGCAACCAACTTCTTTTGATTGGCCTGCAGCATTTGTTCATCTTTTTGCATTTCAACCATCTGCTCAATTTCTGCCGAAAACATTTGCCCCATCATTTCCTTTTGCATTCCTGGCATATGAGGAATACTAAGAATTAGTGAATACTTATCGGAGTTACATAAAAAGCGAGATGACGCTAATCCATCAAGTAATGATTGACTGCTAAATACAGCATCTTCTTTAAACAGCGCCTGTTGTACATCTGGATGGCTTGGGTAAAATGGCATTAACCAATTACTAATCGTATTAAAGAATGAGAAATGCTTTAGATGTTTAAATGTTGATAAAAACACGTCTGCACCCTCCATCTGCCATTGGGTTAGCTCCTCCATTTTATCCATCAAATTGGGCGAATCCTTGAACATATCTTCCCAATCAGGATTTTTACCTTCAGCCAGGTTATCACTAATGAGGTTATCCAAATCGAGCTTGTCTTTTAGTTTCGGATGCATTTTCACTACCTCAGGTAATATTTCATCATTCAGTTTTTTCGAAATTTGCTCTGTCTCCCGCGTTCTTATTAACTGAATGGCGATACTGTGAATTATTGTTTGCAACCTGCCCTCTTCAATAGTCATAAACAACTGGGTATACAACTCCGGATATAAAGGCAATCGGGCATCGTACTTATTCAAAGCCAATAATAAAGCGACTAAAGCTCTGCCGCTAATTTCATCTTCCGGGTGAGTGCTCAATTCTATTAACAGATGCAAATAATCAGATGAAAAATCACGCATCAACGAAAGGTTAATGGCTCCAACCAATATTGCTTTGTAGTGCAAGGGTATTGTACTTTTATCAATAAACTCCCTAAGCAATGATTTGTTTGCACTCCCTATGATCGAATAAGACCAAATTTGATTAAACAACTTATCAACAGCCGTCTTGAGTTCTGGCTTGTCTTCTGCTTTGGGGTCAACCACCTTTTGCAGTTCAATCGCACTCCATATTGAGTTAACTTCATCTATTGTGATCTGAAGGTTTAGATCTCCATGCGTTTTTCTCTCTTCATAAATCTGGTCTCCCGAATATTTGCTTAATAACAAATCACAAACCTTATCGGCTAACTGATAGACATCGCGTAACAAATGATTATAAACCTTTTGTCGTTCAGGATCAGATATGCCTTCAACCGTGTATTTAAGAATATTCTTATATGTAAATTCAATGTTATAATGACTATCAATTAAATCACCATTATGCGATTCTTTAACCAATTTCTGAATACTATCCAGACTATCTTTAATCTTCTTTTCTGATAAAAGCCAGCATATATTTTTATGCGCAACTTTAATTTCCTTCGCAGTCATCATAATTTAACTATTTAGATGATTCAAACTTCAAAATTACATCAAATCCTGATGTTTTGGAACTACCACTCTGCAATCTGAAAAATAAAACTTTATTTAACTCATACTCAAGTGTAATTGTTTCAGGTGTTATTTCATCATCTTCGGTTTCTCCAAACCCTCGTTGATATATCACAAATAAATCATTGGTAATATACTTACCTACCACAAATGCTGCACTTTGCCAGTTCTCTGTTGAATTAACCTCAATCATATCCAATTTAAATCGCTGACCAATGGTGGAATTTAAAGATGACGTTACCATATTGGCTAACATATTTGATCCAACTGATCCTATTATCCCATTTTGTCCGTCATAGCTTAACTCATCCATTGTTTTGCCAAAGATCATAATAGATACAGCATCTGATTGAGTAATACCCACATCATCAAGTGTAAAATCGATTTCGGGTTCTGATAAGTATTCTGATATTGATAATTGAAGTGTATGCTTTTCTTTATCACTTCCTCTGAAAACATATTCTGCACTAATTTCTAATCGGGGATCCTGAGTTTCCCCTCCCATAAACGTGATAACACCTTCATTAACACTAAATTTCCTACCATATAAAATGTAATGCCCACGCACTATCTCAACATCTCCAAACAGCTCAAAATAATCAGCTTCTTTTACAACATCAACATCCCCACTTATTTCAATATTCATATCGTTACTCTTCAGCCAGGTACTGCGTGGTATGTCAATATTAAGCCGGCCTCGTAATTGTTTTATAAAAGGAGGTACCAGCTCCACCTCTTTAGGCTCAGTACTTCCATCAATGGAATCAATTTCCTGAATCGCTTCCACCAACAATGGCAGATTTTCTGTCCCATTTGTTGATCCGTCATCAGTCACAAGACCGGGAATGTAAAATGAAGAGCGATTAACAATAACTTTACCGCCAAAACGCGGCACTCCCTTTTCTCCGGTGCGATAGTGTGGATTACCACTAATATTAACATCGTAATTTTTGTGTTGGACAACATGGAATTTCTGAATACTCGTCGACATATCCGAAGCTATTACTTTTCCTGATATCAGGGTTGAATCAAATAATAAATGCCCTTTTGACGAGTAATAACCCTTATCCGAACCCACATAGAATGTGTCGATATTTATCCTGTTTTCATCAAAAACAAATTGTCCGGTAATATCCTTGTAATAAACACCTTGCTTATCATTATTTATATATCCGTCTGCCATGTTTACCTGTCCATAAACCATTGGCTTATTAAAATCGCCACGAGCTTTAATCACACCATCTAAAAACAGCCCTGCATTCATATGTTCATATTCAGGTATATCAGGAGTAACCACTTCCAATGAATCGAATATCAATTCACCCATAAATGTTTCGGGCATCTTGATATCGTATCCGGAAGAATCAATTTTTAAGTTCACAGGCACCTTCACATGAGCATAAACGCTACTATCTAATTCCGGAGACCAGGTGTTAACAGAAAAAGTATCAGTTAAATATGAAAGCTGTCCTTCTAAAATAGGAGTCGCTATATTTCTGTAGTAGAAATCTTTTAAGAAATACTTACCTTTCAAAGAAGCCGATTCAGGCTCACCAACTACTTTCAATGCCATTGACAAGCGCCCACCTATACTATCTGTTGACTCAATAAAATGATTAAAAACGTTCAAGTTCAAACTATCAATATCTAATGCAAAGTTCTCAACATTACTCGCGCTGAGACTACCGTCAGCCTTTAATCTGAAATCCTTATTACTAAAATCTTTCACTTCAAATTCATCGATCAAAATCGAATTATTGTGAAACTTGATATTTTGTTTCGAATCAGTCAGGTAAAAATGTGACCCTGGCAATTTTATTTCGGCCGAAGCTAAAGTCAAATCGATAGTATCATTGATGTTTAACTCTGAATCCAACTGAGCATCAATCACATTGTCTTTCTCAAGATTAATCAAAGACCATAATTGTTTATCAGCATAACTAAAGTCAATATCAAAACTATTAAGGTACTGTATGGGCCCGAAAAGATTAACTCCATTTACTTTGCCACCTATCGTTAAAGAATCGATTTTATATTGCCCCTGTAATCTGGCACTTATTGTATCACAATTTAATGACTTGTAAGCTAAATCAAGTACTTCGACATCCCCCGAATACTTAATACTATCTATATTTCCAGACATTGTTACATCTGCAACTCCTTTAGATAAAGCAAGTTTTGGAAATTCGAATTGCTCCAGAAAATCAAGATTCTGCCCCTGTACCTTTGTCTCCGCTTCAAAATCATAGGAACTAAGATTTATCACACCCGAACTAAGAACCTCATTATCTTCAATGACAACGGCCAATGTATCAATTTGCAAACTTGCACCACTCAAGTCAGAACTCAACACAAGGGTATCTACATCAATATTATACACCTTACTATCAAACAATTCAGCGCGTGTAGTGAAACTTCTTTTATTGGATATAATATGGGTACCTGAAACGATAATATGCCCGTTAACAATCGTATTTTCAAGAGTTGGCTCAATAGCCTCAATGTCCAGGTTACGTGTTATAAAATTGGCCGTATAGACTGGCTTATTATAAAGATCTCTGATTTTTAAATGTCCTTCACTATGGCTTTTGTTATAAACCACCAACATATCAGCCTTAATATCATTCTTAACTTGTATCGCATCAATATGCAGGGTATCAGCAACGGTCTTTCGATAAGACGAATTATTAAATCGGGCCTGAATATTCAAATCGCTTTTATAATCAAATACGTTTACACCATCAATCGACAAAGAGCCATTTAGATAAGCATCTGTTTTGCTAATATCAAACCATTCTTCCGGAACAAATCCATTAAATGTTATACCTGCATTATATTCAGAAACTAAACTATCTCTTAATAAGGCTTCCGGAAGATTACTAAATACACCTTTTAATCCTACATGCCTCTGTCCTTTCTCCAATAATAAATCACAATACACATCTTCCTGTTCTGATTCTAATCGTAATGTAAGCCTTGGAATTGATCGCAACGGAATTTTTGGCAAAAACTTCTGGAAATCACCTTTATCTAAGGGACTTGCCTCAATATCAATCTCAAAATCGTTACCTGATGCATATCGGCCGCCTCCTGTTAACAGTGAAGCTTTTGTTTTAAGGTATATACTATCAGCTCTGAGCAGCGGGCCTTTTTTTAGAAAACTAAGTCTTCCTTGTTCTAATTCTAAATCAGGATGACTGGAATGAACAGTCATCGAATGAAGTTCTACCTCAACATGTTTTTCTTTAAAATAACCTCTTGCATTTATATTAATCCCCTCAAAATCCACAGGAGCTATTCCATATCGCAACTGATAGCTTCCTCTGCCGTTTTCAACAACAACACTTCTAACATCTAGAATAAGGGGAAATTCCGATGGTTTATCACCACTTTTGGTAATTAACTTATCCAGTACGTATAATAAGTGTAAAGTAGTACTGTCTTGATACCAAAGATTGAAATTAAGAGATTGAATATATAAAGTGTCGATTATAAAGTGCTTTGCCCTTAGATCACCCAATCGATAATTAACATACAGGGAATCAATATTTACAACAGTAGAATCACTGTCTGACAAAGCAACATCAGCCAAATGAATAGTATTGTACAGGTTACCTTCAATTTTGCCGATAGCCAGTTCTCCATTAAAATGCGGATTAGCAATTTTAAGCACTTTTACCCTAAGAAACTCACGAAACAATGCTGTTTGTGTATATGCCAGTAATCCTATCAGTACTATTAACAACAGACCGAAAGTTAGAACCAGGTATTTTACTATTTTCTTCAGCATATCAGAACGGATTCCCAATGTTAAAGTGCAGTTGCCATGTTGTTTCATTATCAAATATAGGTCTTGCCAAATCAACCCCTACCGGACCAATCGGGGTTTTAAACCTTAAACTAACTCCCGCAGCATAATGTAAATCATTAAACCGGT
>JAKSBD010000247.1 GCA_022361295.1 Bacteroidales bacterium | reverse complement strand
AGGTGTGAAATTTAAATCGATCTCAGGTTATTAATTGGAAAGGTTAGGGTTATTATCAGTCGCTGTTAATGGATATGGGAATACCTCTTTTCCGCTTGTTGGTTCTTTATCCCACCATGCATCGCCAAATTTACCAAAGCGCACCAGGTCCTGACGACGGTGGCCTTCAAATGAAAATTCGCGTCCGCGTTCGGCCAGAAACTCATCCAGTGTTAAGGTTGATTCTGAGTAATTATGGTTGGCATTTCCAAAAGCACGCTCACGCACCTTGTTCACAATTGGTAAAGCCTCGTCTGTTTTACCTAATCGAACCAATGCTTCGGCCTTCATCATAAGTGCATCGGTATGGCGGAAGATGACAAAGTCATTATTCAGACCCCACGCTTCGCCAACAACCACTTCGTACTTAACACTACGCGCTCCCTCATCCTCACGTGAGTTGGTCATGCTTGTTATATCAATGGTAAGTATAAGTGGTTCATCTTTTGCCTCTTCAACACCCAACAATGGATTTCCTTCCTGATCGAACTGAGGGCCAACAAGGAACTGCTCAAGTCGCGTATCAGCTGCATCAAAAGAGCGATAATGATCTGGCTGCACCACAATGCCGTTCCATGGCATATACTGAAGGTTAAAGCCCTGTTGATGGCTATAATGCATCATAAAAGCGTGATGATAAAAGCCACCTATTTTATTTTCTTCAAACGGAATAACAAAGATGTTTTCATCACAATTTTCATTGCGCGCTTTAAATGGCTCTTTCCAGTCAGCCACCATATTATAACCCGATATTTTATCCACCTCATTAATACAATCCTGCCAACGAGCCGTGCCGGTATACACTTCACTGTTCAGGTATACTTTAGCCAGTAACATATGCGCTGCTGCTTTGGTAAAATGTCCATATGCCGATGACTCGCCTTTAACCGGTAAATCATTGATAACGGCGTTGATTTCATCCTCTATAAACTGAATTACATCAGCTGCCTCTTCAGGAGCTGGTGAACGTGGTTCGCCTACTTTAGTTACTACAGGGACATTGCGAAAATTATCAACAAGCAAATAATAATGGAACGCTCTTAGTGCACGTAACTCAGCCTTCATCTGCTCAATGGAAACAGGCAGATTCATATTGGATACGTCAACACTCTCGATATTATTCAAGAACTCATTGCAATAGCCAATGGCCTGATAAGTATTGTTCCATGCCCCTTTTATTTCGTGGTGCTCTGGTGTCCAGGTATGATAGTGTAACTGCTGCCATTTACCACCGTCGTATCCATGCTTTCCTTTTTGTGTCCAGGCGGCACAGTCTGAACTAAGCTCGCCACATATCCAGTGGGCCAATGATGAAGTTACGTACAAGCGCGTGTATGGCTTCAGGTAATTGGCTGTAACCTCTTCGGCCGAGCTGTAGAATGTTTTTGTTGTTGTGTCAGAGAAAACCTCTTCTTCAAGATTGGTACAGCCTGACATACCAAGCAATAACAACAACACCAATAAAGGATTATATAATTTATTCTTAATCATCGTTTTACTTTTAGAATTTAACATTTAAACCAACTGTATAAGTTGTTGTGCGAGGGTAGAAACCTCGTTGATCAACACCAGCTTTGGCGCCTAATTCCAATTCCGGATCTAAACCTGAATAATTAGTGAAGGTTGCCACATTCAATGCTGAGAAATAAACCCTTGTATAATCCAGTCCGAATAACCACTTTTTAGGTAGTGTATAACCTAATGTGATATTATCAAGCTTTAAGAAATCTCCTTTTTCGATATAATAATCAGAGTATTGAGGATCAGCATTAACAGGTGAACTACTTGCCGACACTAACATATTACCGGGATACCACAATGGATTTCCATAGTACATCTTGTTCACATTCAGAATATCAAAGCCAAATGCTCCGCGGAAGTTCATTGAGAAGTCGAAACCTTTTACATTAACATACGGGCTAAATGATAAATTAACTTTTGGATTACCGTTTCCAAGGAATGTGCGATCGGCATCAGTTATACCTTCTTCGCCGTCAAAATCTTCGAAAATCCATTGTCCGTCTTCCGTCAAACCTTTGTATTTATAGCCATAGAACGAACCGATAGGATGCCCTTCTTCATAACGGAAAATTGTTCCGAGCTGTCCTGGTGCAGGCAGGTCTTCGTAGTTAACGGCCTGAAACTGGAATGTTTCGTCAGATAAGCTGACCAGTTCGTTTTCATTGTATGAGAACGTAGCATCCAAACCAATATTCCATGTACCGTTATTCACTATTTTAGTGTTTAAAGCCAATTCAATACCCTGGTTGTTAATTTCACCAATGTTTGACAGTACTTCACCATGAATCATTGGAGGCACCTGTGCCACAAGATTCCACAACAGGTCACTTGTTTTACGCTGATAAGCATCAATCGAACCGCTTAAATGATTGTTAAAGAAACCGAAGTCAATACCAATGTTGGTCTCTTTCTTGGTTTCCCATTGCAAATATGGGTTGGGGTTACTTGTAGAGCCATATGACTTCACATATTGGCCGTTGATAATGTACATGCTACCAGCACCCATTCGCGGAATAGACTGATAGGGTGAACTGACAATATTACCCGTTACACCGTAACCAACGCGCAACTTTAATTCAGTTAACCAATCGGTATCACTCAAAAAACCCTCTTCTACAATTCTCCATCCGGCAGAAACAGCAGGGAATGTGGCCCACTTGTTATTTTCGCCAAACTTAGATGATCCTTCACGACGAACAGTTGCTGACAATAAATATTTGCTTTCGTATGAATAGGTGAAACGACCGAAAAAGGCTATTAACTTCTCGGTTTGCTTATAGCTGTCCATGTCGGCCCGGCCTTCGGCTAAACCGCCACCTGCACCTAAATCGTGGTACTTTTGTGCATTACTGATAAAGTCTTTATTCTCGGCCCAGAATTCTTCGTATGAGCGGCCTTCGTAACTGTATCCTCCCAATAAGGTAAACACATGGCTGTTGATTACTTTTTTATAATTGGCTGTTCCTTCAAACATTTTCTTGTAGCGGTGCCAGGTTTTTTGTTTTGCACGCCCCAGGTAACCACCTGTTTCAGAGCTGCGCGATTCAATTTCATCGTACTCGTGCTCTAATAAATCGCGTATATCCAAAGCTCCAAAACCACTTAAGGTAAAGTTTTTAAACAGTTTAAAGTCGGCGCGCAGGCTCATCTGACTATTCTTTTCTTTGCCTCCTCTGCGCTCCTGATCAAGTTTAGCAACCGGATTAAACTCACCATAGCCGCTTGGCTGCCAATATGTGCCATCGGCATTTCGAACCGGCTGGGTCGGGTTTAAAATAGCTGCCATGTCAAAGGCCGAATAAGATGTATAATCTTTATCCATAATGGTTGATGACATGTTTAACTGAACCTTTAAGCGATCGTTATATCCCTTGTGCGTTAAATTGATACGGCCATTCAGGTACTCCTGTCCTGTATTTTTAACAATACCTTCAAGGTTACGGTAATTAACCGAAGCACGATAACTCAACTTTTGGTTACCACCCGAGAACGACACATTATGAACATGTGATATATTCTTACGGATAATTTCTTCAGACCAGTTAGTATTGGCCCCGCCATCCACATAGTTAATACCTGTTGCATTGCCATAGGCACGGTATTCATCGGCCGATAAAACATCTGGTAAAGCAACAGCATCTTCGGTTGACACATACCCCGAATACTCAACTTTTAAATCGCCTGTTGATCCTTTTTTGGTGGTGATAATAATTACACCATTTGTACCGCGTGTACCGTAGATAGCTGCAGCCGATCCATCACGAAGCACATCCATGCTTTCGATATCTTCAGGTGCTACCGAACTAATATCACCACCGGTAATACCATCGATAATAATTAAAGGATCGCTTGATGCATTTAAGGATGACGTACCACGCAAACGTACTCGCGGACTGGCATTGGGATCGGTACCTGATGTACGTACAATCTGTAATCCGGCCACCTTTCCTTCAATTGACTGTAAGGCATTGGTGGCAAAACCCTTATTAAAGTTGTCGGCTGTTACTTTAGCAATTGAACTGGTTACTTCTGTCTTTTTCTGAATACCATATCCAACAGCCACGACCTCTTTCAAACCTATTGACTCTTCAACCATTGTTATATTAATGGTTGAACGACCGGCAACATTTATATCCTGCCCCTGAAAACCAATAAATGAAAAGCTAAGCACAGCTTCTTCAGAACTTACCTCAATTTTATACTTACCATCAATACCGGTTATAACGCCATTGGTAGGATTGGCCTGCTCAAAAACGTTAACACCCGGCAATGGTTCTCCCGTATCGTCGGTTACCAAACCTTCAATTACCAGTTGCTGCTGTTGCTGCGCCTGCGCGTCAATGCGTTGCACCTCATTATTTTTCACAGGGTAAATAATCACGTTATTATCTACCACACGATAGTCTAAACCAGCCTGATTCAGCATTATCTGCAATACTTCTGACACATCGGTATCGGTAGCCTGAACAGATATCTGACTGTTATCATTAACAAGGTCGTTGTTATAAATAAAATTAAGGTCGCTTTGTTCCTTAATCACTTCCAGTGCTTCCTTAAGACTTGCTTTCTTAAGGTCCACGTTAACCTTCACTGATTGAGCTTCGGTTAATGCCGAAACCTGAAGGCCGAAAAAAATCATAAATACTAAGGTCAATCTCATGACTTTCCACAATTTACCGTAGGAATTGCTTAAACGCAATCCTTCCCGGAACGGTTTTTTTTTCATAAATTTGAATCGTTTACTTGTTAAACAAAAAATTGAAATCTAATTTTTGAGGAGATGTTGGCGCATCTCCTTTTTCTTTTCTACATGCTGATTTATTTTGTTATGACAACATAATCTCCTGATGATTTAAAGTTAAAGGTTCGGGCGGCTGATAAATAGCCCAATAACTCAAACAACTGCGCATCACTAAAGTCGCCTGAGAAACGATACTCTTTTACTTCTTCGTCCATAATTACCATTTTAACATTGAACTTACGTTCAAGCATAACAGCAATTTCGGCCAATGAATTATTGTATAGTATTATTTGTCCGTCTTCCCATTTTCCTGTTTGCCCGTCATCCAGATTTCGAATGCTAATTTCTCCACTTTGCTTGTTTAAAACAGCCTCCTGACCGGGTTTCATATACACAGCCTGCGACTGGTTAAAATCCCCTTCAAGTCGCACCTTACCTTCATCAAGCACCGTTTTAATTTCTGCATCATCGGGGTAAGCCTTCAGGTTAAATTCGGTACCCAACACACTTAATGTCAAATGCGATGTTGAAATTTCAAATGGTTTGCTTTCGTCTTTTTGAACATCAAAATAAGCCTCACCCAGCAGTACCACCTGACGTTTATTGCCTTCGAAACCCTGTTGAAGAACCAGCGTAGAACCGGAGTTAAGCTTAACTTCTGTCCCATCGGGCAACACAATGTCTTTTACCTCACCAAAAGCGGTGGCATATTGTACCATTTCTGATGATGTGCCCATATTATTAATATTCCATAATAAGGACAGGCCAAAACTGATTGCCAGCACAGCAACGGCGGCATACCAAATTTGCATTTTTTTGCCTTTTGATGGCGCCTTGCTTATGTGTTGCAGGGTTTGGCCAATGATCCGTTGCTTCACCTCGTGTTTTACTTTTGGCTGGTAGTTTTTCCAGAAAGAACTCAAATATCCAAGCGTCCGGCTATTGAATTCCTCTTCTGAAACTTCTCCCTGCATAGAATCGCCTTTCAAGTTTTCTTTGCTTAAACGGCGGGCTAAAGACTTATATTTTTCTTCGATTGCATCCATATATTATGCGCTTTCATATATATGACGCAAAGAAGAAAAAAATCACCAGTAAGAATTATGATTTTTTTAAGGAAAATTTTTTATTGCCTGAAAATATGCAGCTTATGTAGCCAGTAAACCAAGGAATAACTTTAAAATTTGCTGACTATCCGATTGTGCTTCCTTCTCAATGGCTTCACATATTTTCTTTATGGCCGATGCCACATGATAATCAACTGTTTTGACTTTGATATTTAATATCTCAGCAATCTCTTTGTACTTTAATCCTTGTACCTTGGCCAGTGAAAACACCATTTTTGTCTGAGCAGGCAAATAATCAATGGCCCTTAGAATCTGTTGCAGTTTTTCTTCTTTAAGCGCTGAATCATCAGGTGCATCAACCGGTTCGAAATAATACGTTGTAATGTCCTCAATTGAAACGATGTCTTTATTCTTTTGAGCCCTTAAATAAGAAATGGCGCGGTTGCGAACTGCACTGTACAGGTAGCTTTTAAGGTTTGAAACGCGTTCAAGCCTCTCGCGTCCTTCCCATACTTTAACAAACACATCGCTTACGGTTTCTTCTGACACTAATGAATCGGATAAAATTCCTTTGGCAAATAAGAATAAGTCGTTGGAATAAAGGTCCATCAAACGGGCAAACTCAAGGTGGTTACCTTGTTGTATGAGCTGAAGATTGATATTTGTGCCTGACTGACTCAATACTATTTTGATTTTCCCGATTATGGCTCAAAGATAAACGAATTGTTGTTCAAACAAGCTTTAAAGTGCAACATTGGACCAAAGCCATACGAATGAGCCAGGCAAAGATGCCCTTACATTAAAGGTGAAGTCCGGGGCTTCAGCACCAAACACCCCTTACTT
>JAKSBD010000249.1 GCA_022361295.1 Bacteroidales bacterium | reverse complement strand
CATTAAAGGAAGGTTTGTGGTTTAGTAGTTGAATAAGTCATAGACATTTAAGCGATTAGCGATTAGGAAAGTTCCTGCACATGCCGCTGCAAGTTTCATTCTGCATATGTTAATATGCGGTTGCTGCTTACTCATCAATTCGACAGTTAATCAACTCGACGATTCGACAAATTATCAGTTAAACAAACAATAAAACTCAGCGCCTCAGCGTCTCTGCGTTTAAATTTTTAAACAATTCGACAAATCAACAGTTCAACTGATAAAAAACCTTTGCGCCTCAGCGGCTTTGCGGTTAATTTTTCAACAACTCGAGGATTCAACAAATTAACAAATAGGCAGATCAGCAATTCTCATTAAGCCTGTTTCTTACGGGTAAAGATGGCAACAATGGCCGATGTTATGGCTCCCATCATAATAGCGCCGATCATTGATTGTTTAATGTAACTGTTTAGATTAAAGAAAGCTTCTGCCTGTTCCTGTGTCATTTCACCCTGCTCTACCGATAGAGCGATCACATTTGGAAAGTACTCGGGCGACAGGTATACATGTGTGAGGTATTGACCAATTGGGCTTAACAATGAAACAATAACAGCGATTACCAGGCCACATAAGAATCCCTGTGCCCATGTCATGGTGCCTCCGAGCCATTTCCGCTTATCCAGTAGTGCCAGCACATAGACGATAATGGCAGGAATGGCAAAAAAGTTGGTCAGTATCTTGTGCTTATCAATACGTTCATCGTGCAATCCGATGCTCTTTTCAAACACGGTCCATAATAATATAATGGCAAAAAAAATGATGCCCCACTTGAGTTCAATAGCGATTTTCTTCATGATGTTTGATTTTGTTGCTATTGGAACATATTTTGGGCTGACCTTGTTCAAAGAAATGGGTGGTTGTTCTGATTAAATAGAGTTCTCGTAAAGTACGCAAAGAAACAAAATCGCAATTCATGCCAATAATAAAAAAGCGGCATTAGGTGTAAACCCAATGCCGCTCTGCTATAAAAGACTAATTCTATAATTTCTCTATAATCGCGTTTAAAGTAGTACTTGGACGCATGGCCTTTGATGCTAATTCAAAGTCAGGCGCATAGTAACCACCTACATTAACGGCAGAACCTTGTGCTGTATTTAATTCATCCACAATTGTGGCTTCATTTTCAGCCATTGCTTTAGCAACAGGAGCAAATACTGTTTTTAATTCAGCATCCTTGTCCTGATTAGCCAATGCCTGAGCCCAGTACATAGCCAGGTAGAAATGACTGCCTCTGTTATCGAGTTCATTCACTTTACGTGATGGTGACTTGCGATTGTCTAACAATAAACCTGTAGCCTCGTCCAGTGTTTCTCCCAGGATTTTTGCCTTAGGGTTATTACTGTTGGTACTTAAATGCTCCAATGACACTGCCAAAGCCAGGAACTCACCCAATGAATCCCAGCGCAGGTGTCCTTCGTACTCAAATTGCTGAACGTGCTTTGGAGCCGATCCTCCGGCACCTGTTTCAAATAAGCCACCACCATTCATCAATGGAACGATTGACAGCATTTTGGCACTTGTACCAACTTCCAGAATAGGGAACAGATCGGTCAGATAATCACGCAGCACATTACCTGTTACTGAGATGGTATCTTCACCTTTAATGATACGCTCTAATGAAAAGCGAGTGGCCTCCACAGGTGATAAGATATGAATATCAATACCTGTTGTATCGTGTTCAGGCAGGTATTGATTCACTTTTTTGATTAACTGATTATCGTGTGAACGATCTTCGTTTAACCAGAATACAGCAGGTGAACCTGTTGCTTTAGCGCGGTTAACAGCTAACTTCACCCAATCGCGTATAGGAGCATCTTTAACCTGACACATACGCCAGATATCACCTTCTTCAACCTTATGTTCCAGTAAAACAGCATTATCCTGGTCAATTACTTTTACCGTTCCTGCCTTAGCCACCTGGAATGTTTTATCGTGTGAACCATATTCCTCGGCTTTTTGTGCCATCAATCCAACGTTGGATACACTACCCATGCTAGTTGGGTCAAAAGCACCATGCTTCTTACAGAAATCCATTGTCTCCTGGTAAACACCGGCATAAGAACGATCAGGGATCGTATAGATGGCATCCTGCGATTTTCCTTCTGCATTCCACATTTGTCCTGATGTACGTATCGCTGCAGGCATTGAAGCATCAATAATAACATCACTTGGCACATGCAGGTTGGTAATACCTTTATCGGAATTAACCATGGCCAAAGCCGGACGCTTTTTGTAGCAGGCCTCAATAGCAGCCGTTATCTCCTCTTTTTGTGCTGCTGGTAATTTCTCCAGCTTGGCATATAAATCACCTAAACCATTATTGGCTGAAATACCCAGCTTCTGGAAAACACCGGCATACTTCTCGAATACTTCTTTAAAGAATACCTCTACTACCTGACCAAAGATAATAGGATCAGATACCTTCATCATAGTTGCTTTCAGGTGTACCGAGAAAAGAATATTATCATCTTTAGCCCTTTCAATAGCTGTTTCAAGGAAGCTGCGAAGTGCTTTTTTACTCATCACGGCTGCATCAATAATCTCACCTTGCTGCAATTCAACCTTTTCCTTCAGGGTTGTTACAGTGCCGCTATTATCGTGTAATTCAATTTTTACACTACCTGCCTTTTCAATGGTGGTTGATTGCTCACTACCAAAGAAATCACCATCGGGCATGCTTAATACATTAGATTTGGAATTGGCCGACCATGCACCCATTGAATGAGGGTTCTTTTTAGCGTAGTTCTTAACAGCACGAGGCGCGCGGCGATCACTGTTACCTTCACGCAATACAGGATTAACAGCACTACCCTTCACCTTATCGTAACGGGCTTTCACAGCCTCTTCTTCTTCGCTCTGAGGATCTTCCGGATAATCAGGTAAAGCATAGCCTTTATCCTGCAATTCCTTAATAGCAGCCTGCATCTGAGGTATTGATGCACTGATATTTGGCAATTTTATAATATTAGCTTCAGGCGTCTTAGCCAATTCACCCAATTCGGCAAGAGCATCGGCGATACGCTGCTCTTCAGTCAGATAATCAGGAAAATTTGCAATAATACGACCGGCTAATGAAATATCACGGGTTTCAACTTCAACACCGGCTGATTTGGTATAAGCCTCAATAACCGGTAATAGGGAATAAGTTGCCAAAGCCGGTGCTTCGTCCGTTTTGGTGTAAATAATCTTAGGGGTCTGTGTTCTCATTTTAAATTGTTATAAATGAATACGTGATTATTGTAACACTTGACAGGCCGATGTGTTTAAAGAGCACCGGCTTTATCTATGCTACAATATTAATTAAAGGATAATTGTTACTACAAAGCTATCTGATTACCATAACTAAGAGCTGATTTTAGTCATGTAAGTGCTGCTTACTAATAGTTATTAATATGCTACACAACAGCTAATCGTAATACTATTTTCCTAATCTATTCCAGGTCGAGATTAAATTCTTTTCTAAAGAGCGCCAAAGCCGGATTCTTTTCAGACATCACCTTGTACTTATCGGCTACTGTAAACGCTTTCTTAGGTCCGTTGTCCTCTTCCTGTGAAATTTCAAAATTTAGTTCAATTCTGGCATTTCTAAGGCTTCGCCTTAAGTAGGAAGTAATGTTAGAACGTTCTTTACTTAGCTCATGCTGCTGCGTTTGGTTGCGCAGTTTTATAAGCAAGGAATTTTCTTTGACCAATACCGGCCGGTGGTTTTTGTATATGGTATGAATACGTGGTTGTCGTTCATACTGCCTCGTAAAGGCACGCCATACACCATCCAGCTTCTCCTGGTCAAAAGCATCGTTCCAGGACATGTCAATCGGCTCTTCTACTTTAGTCTCTTCCTTTTTAGGCGAAGGTGCACCTGGTTGCTGTACTTTTTGTGCCAGATTCTTTAACGAAACGGACTTAAGGCCAACACTACCGCCACCATTAACCTTGGGAGGAGGCGGAATTTTGGTTGCACCACCTTTAGTGCCTGAATTTTTCCGGGGAGTTTTTGTTGTTGGGGCCTTTGGCTGTACTTTACCTACCGTGATGATGGGTATCTCATCAGTCGACTTTAGTTTTTTTTTTCGGTAACGATACGTGCCAGGCGAATAAGCGCAAACTCAATGTGCAGACGCTTGTTTTTAGCTGCCCTGTATTGCTGTTCACTGTCATTTATAATTTTCAGTGCTTCATAGAGGAAGTCAACTGAGCAATTGGCAGCCTGTTGTTGGTATTTTTCTTTAGTACTTTGACCTACCTCAAGCAAATTGGCCGTTGATGCATCACGACACATTAATAAATCGCGCATATGGCTGTTTAATCCGGCCATGAAATGCTGCGCATCAAATCCTTTTAACAGAATTTCGT
>JAKSBD010000204.1 GCA_022361295.1 Bacteroidales bacterium | reverse complement strand
TTATGCCGATTTCGACTGGGTGAATTACCAGGCCTACCCCCGAAAATAATAGTAAGTCCCGCAGACTGCAGGAAGGTTTTCAAACATTAGGAAATGGCCCCGCAGACTGCAGGACGGTTTCCAAACATTTGGAAATGGCCCCGCAGACTGCAGGAAGGTTTTCAAACATTAGGAAATAGTCCCGCAGACTGCAGGAAGGTTTCCAAACATTTGGAAATGGCCCTGCAGACTGCAGGAAGGTTTTCAAACATTTGGAAATAGCCCTGCAGACTGCAGGAAAAAATTCTTACAATATCAAAATGAAGCAGCGCTTAATGCTTTAGTGATAGAAATCTCTGCTACTGCGAGAATCCTTTTGCGTTGACTTACTATACCCCGCAAGGGATTTGCATGGCAGCAGGTGGATGGATTATCAATTAAAGGTGAATTGTGAAATTATAGGGGCGTAGCCCTGTGTTCTTCGTAGAAAATATTGGTAGGGAAAAAGGAGGGACGTTAGTCCTGATATCTTATAATTTCGCACAATTAAGATGTCAGGACTAACGCCCCTATTATTAATGTGCATATCACATTGCTACTATGATTGCAGGGCTAACGCCCCTAAATATTATGAGCTCTATCATTATTCATCAGCTATGCGCATCTAAGAGCCAATCGGCTTACAGAGGTACAAACCTTTGCCAAATGAAAGATCAGACACTTTAAAAGCTTAAGCTAATAACATTAATGACCCAGCACCTAATGATCCAATGATCTATTGGCCTAAAAACCTAACATTAGTCAATAAAAAAAACGCATCAAAACCATGCATGGCTCTAATATCAAACAGTCTACAGTCTAAATGTCTATTAATCTATCGACCTAATGATCTAATAACCTATCACTCATCCATCAAAAAGCCCCGCATCAAAAACGATGCAGGGCTCTAATATCTAATAGTCTACAGTCTAAAGGTCTAATAACCTAATAACCTATCGACCTAATGACCTAATGACCTATAAACCTATCTAACCAAGCTGCTAATTACTTCCAGCTTCGGTCTTACTTATACTCATCCCAGTGCTTAATGCTTATCTGATCCTGTCCAAGTTTACAGAACGAATAGATAAAGGCACTTGCCAATCGGGCATTAGTAATCAATGGAATGTTGAAGTCAATGGCATCACGGCGAATGGAGTACCCGTTTTTCAATTCATCCTTACTCAGGTTTTTAGGGATGTTAATGACCAGGTCAATTTTCTTATCGCGAATGTAATCAACAGTATTAGGCTGCTGATTTTCATTTGGCCAGTATAACAATGTTGTTTCAACGCCGTTTTCAGCAAAGAACTTATGTGTACCACCTGTGGCAAAAAGATTATAGCCACGTTCTTTAAGCATCTTGGCGCTCTGAAGCAATTCCAGCTTCGAACGGGCAGGACCAGAAGAAATCAAAATGTTCTTCTCAGGAACGCGGTAACCAACCGAAAGCATCGATTGTAAAACTGCATCGTAGTAGCTGTCGCCAATACAACCAACTTCACCTGTTGATGACATGTCAACGCCTAATACAGGGTCGGCCTTAGCCAAACGGGCAAATGAGAACTGAGGTGCCTTAATTCCTACATAGTCCAGTTCAAAGGAACTCTTGGTTAATTTCTCAACCGGCAGCCCAAGCATAGCGCGCGTAGCAAGGTCAATCAGGTTTACCTTCAGTACTTTCGAAACGAATGGGAAACTACGCGATGCACGCAGGTTACACTCAATCACTTTAATGTCGTTATCCTTGGCCAGAAGCTGCATGTTAAACGGACCGGTTATATTAAGTCCTTTGGCAATCTCACGAGCAATCTTCTTGACTCTGCGGATGGTTTCCACATATAATTTCTGCGGTGGGAACACGATAGTTGCATCGCCAGAGTGTACACCGGCAAACTCAATGTGTTCACTAATGGCATAACCTACCACTTCACCATTATCAGCTACGGCATCCACTTCAATTTCCTTGGCCTGTTCGATAAACTCCGAAACAACAACAGGGAATTCTTTTGATACATTGGCGGCCAATGTTAAGAAATGCTCAAGCTCATCTTTGTTAGATACAACGTTCATGGCAGCTCCGGAAAGAACGTATGATGGGCGCACCAATACCGGGAAGCCTACTTCATCCACAAAAGTGAAGATATCGTCGATAGATGTTAATTCGCTCCAGCGAGGCTGGTCAACACCCAGCTCATCCAGCAGGCTTGAGAATTTCTGACGATTTTCGGCGCGATCAATATCTTCAGGAGACGTTCCTAAAATAGGCACCTGCTGACGGTGCAGCTTCATGGCAAGGTTGTTCGGAATCTGTCCCCCCACCGACACAATCACTCCTTTAGGAGTCTCAAGGTCGATAATATCTAATACCCGCTCTTGCGTTAACTCATCAAAGTACAGACGATCACACATGTCGTAGTCGGTACTCACCGTTTCAGGGTTGTAGTTAATCATCACCGAGCGGTGATTCTCTTGCTTATTGATAGTGTTCAATGCATTTACGCTACACCAGTCAAACTCCACCGATGATCCAATACGGTAGGCACCTGATCCTAATACAACCACTGACTTACCGTCTTTTTCGTAGTCGATGTCGTGTGTTGACCCGCTGTATGTCAGGTACAGGTAGTTGATTTTTGCAGGGAACTCACCTGCCATAGTGTCAATCTGCTTCACTACCGGCGTAATGCCTTTTGCTTTACGGAAGTCGCGTACTTTCAACAGGCCTTCTTCCATGTTCTCTGATTTGAGAACCAGGCGAGCCACCTGAAAATCGGAGAAGCCCATCTTTTTCGCATCCAGCAGGGCGTCTGCAGGTAATTGATCTAAAGCATTGTGCTTTTTAAGTATATCGGCATGGTCTGAGATGTTCTTCAGTTTCTCAAGAAACCACTTGTCAATACGTGTTAGTTCGTGAATCTCATCAACCGTTGCTCCTGATTCAAAGGCTTGTGCAATGGCGAATATACGCTGGTCGGTTGGTTCTTCAAGTTCTTTTTTAACGTCTTTGGCAAATGGCTGATTAGCAACAAAACCGTGCATGCCCTGCCCAACCATACGAAGTCCTTTCTGGATGGCTTCTTCAAAATTACGACCAATAGCCATAATCTCACCAACCGACTTCATACTTGAACCAATCTCTTTTGATACTCCGGTAAACTTACCCAGATCCCAACGTGGAATTTTACAAACAATATAATCCAGTGCAGGCTCAAAGAAAGCTGTTGTGGTTTTGGTAACCGAGTTTTTCAATTCGTGCAGGCTGTATCCCAACCCCAGCTTGGCAGCAATAAAGGCCAGCGGATATCCGGTAGCTTTAGATGCTAAAGCAGATGAACGCGATAAACGGGCGTTTACCTCAATCACACGGTAATCTTCTGAATATGGATCAAGCGCATACTGTACGTTACACTCACCCACGATACCAATGTGGCGGATAATTTTAATGGCCAGCTCTCGCAGTTTGTGGTATTCGGCATTTGATAAGGTCTGCGATGGCGCTACTACAATTGACTCACCGGTGTGAATTCCAAGCGGGTCAAAGTTTTCCATGTTACAAACAGTGATACAGTTGTTGTAGGCATCACGCACCACTTCGTACTCTACCTCTTTCCAGCCTTTTAAAGATTCTTCAACCAAAATCTGGTTTGAGTATGAGAAGGCATTTTCAGCACGCTCAATCAATTCTTCTGTTGAATGACAGAAGCCAGATCCCATTCCTCCCAGTGTGTAGGCTGCACGCACAATAATAGGGAAGCCAATCTTTTTGGATGCTTCAACCGCTTCTTCAACTGATGTAACAGCAATACTAACCGGAGTTTTAACATTGATCTCCTTCAGCTGGTTGGCAAAAATCTCACGATCCTCAGTGTTAATAATGGCCTGTACAGGAGTTCCCAATACTTCCACATTATATTTTGCCAAAGTACCTGCTTCATATAAAGCAGTACCGCAGTTTAATGCTGTTTGTCCTCCAAACGCCAAAAGGATACCTTCCGGACTTTCTTTTTTAATCACCTGTTCAACAAAGTAAGGTGTTACCGGCAAATAATAGATTTTATCTGCGATACCTTCTGATGTTTGAACCGTTGCAATGTTTGGGTTGATTAACACTGTTTCAATGCCTTCTTCTTTTAGTGCCTTTAGTGCTTGTGAACCAGAGTAATCAAACTCACCTGCTTCACCAATCTTCAGTGCACCTGAACCCAGAACTACTACCTTTTTGACGTTCTTCTTCATATTATTCTTATTTATATTGTTTTCTTTTTCTCATAATAAAACTTGCCCAAACCACTAAGCAAGTTCCAAACATCTATGACAATAAGCAACTCCAATACCACGATAGCTATCGCGATTTAAACAGTGTCAATTTTTAACATCTTTTGTCTATAATTATGCAGTTTTTTAATGCAAAATGACATTTGTTACCTGTTTTTTCTACAAAATCATTCATTTTTATGCATGCTGATACACTCACGCTGTTAAAGCGCGACTGGATAATTCGGATGAAAGGAAAATGAATGAAAAACAGTGGGGAGACCCCATGCAGAGTGTAGTCAGATATGCGTATGTACAGACCAAAATTAGTCACTCGTTGACTGCTGTTTTATGCGTTTTATAAATAATTGTCGTGCAAAAATACATATTTTTTGCAAAAAACAGCTTTGAAATTAATAATTATTGAATAAATTTGCATCGTGGATGTATAAATATACATTCAACAAAGAAGAAGAACCAAATGAAAATTAAAGCACAACGATTAATCGCAATCAAGCAAATTATCAGTTCTAAAAAAGTGAGTTCACAAGAGGAATTGGTTGTGTTGCTTGAAGCAGAAGGTTATAAAATTACGCAGGCCACGTTGTCGCGTGATTTAAAATACCTTAAAGTGGCAAAAGTGCCCGATGCTGAAACAGGATACAAATATGTAGTACCTGAATCGGCACAAAAACAGGAAGAACCTGCAAAACATGAAGAGTTTCCGG
>JAKSBD010000305.1 GCA_022361295.1 Bacteroidales bacterium | reverse complement strand
TCTTTGGCAAATTCAATAGCTTTATTTAATCCACCAATTTCATCAACAAGATCAATATCTAAGGCATTTACACCACTCCACACACGACCTTGACCAATTTTATCAATCGCTTCTTTTGTTGTTTCACGGCCATCGGCACAACGGCCAATAAATGTATCGTAGCCTTTAACAATATATGCCTGAAGTAATTCTTTCTCTTCTTTACGGAACGGACGTGTTATGCTTGGCATATCAGCAAACTCATTGGTTTTAACACCATCAAAGCTTACTCCTATTTTCTTAGTTAATCCTTCTGCATTTGGAATCATTCCAAAAATTCCAATAGAACCTGTAAGAGTTGTTGGATTAGCAACAATCTTCTCAGCAGCACATGAAATATAGTATCCTCCTGAGGCAGCATAATTACCCATGGATACAATGACTGGCTTTACCTGCTGAGCCAGATTAATCTCACGCCAGATTATTTCTGAACCTAAGGCCGAACCTCCTGGACTATTTACTCGGAAAACAATCGCCTTAATGGAACTGTCACGGCGAGCTTTACGTATTGTTTTTGATAATTTGTCTGACTTAATACCGTCTGAAGAGGTTCCGTCAATGTCACCTTCTGCATAAATAACCGCCACCTTTTCTTTTATAAATACCTTTCCATTTGGCACATAAACCTTGGCATATTTACTACTCTTAACGGCTTCAAGGTCATCATCTTGATCCACTCCTACGAGCTCTTTTAATTCACTGATAACCTCATCTTTATATTTTAATCCATCAATTAAACCCGATTCTACCAATAAATCATCAGAGCGGAACATTGGCATTTCATCTGCAAGCGCTGACACTTTCTCAGGTGATATACCTCTTGCTTCAGCAATGCCTGCTTTTACATGGTTCCACATAGAGTTAAGGTATACTTCAGTTTGCAAACGAGCCGGCTCACTCATTTTTTCCAAAAGGAAAGGCTCTACTGCAGATTTAAATTTTCCATGCTTAAAAACCTGTATTTCAACGCCAACTTTCTCCAATGCTTTTTTAAAGAAAGTACGTTCGGCATACATCCCTTTTAACTCAAGCATACCCGATGGGTTCAAATAAACCTTATCGGCAACTGAGGCCAGGTAATACGCTTTCTGAGTATAAACCGGCGCAAAGCTGTATATGAATTTATCTGAAGACTTAAAATCAATTAGAGCATTACGTATTTCTTCAAGTGTTGCGTATCCTGCCTGCACCATTCCCGATTCAAGCACAATTCCTGAAATATTTTCGTCACGCTTGGCTTTTTCAATGTTTTTCAATAATCGGTTCAAGCCTTCAGGCGATGGCTCACCTGTTAGTGATGACATAGCATCGGCAAAAGGATCTTCTGTAACCCGATCGACAATCGGTCCGTTTAAATCCAATAAAAGGATGGTGTTTTCACTAATTTTTGTTTCTTTATCGCCCAAAGAGGCCATTGCTGAAAACATACCAATAAGTAGTATTAACAGCACAAAAGCGGCTACAATTCCTCCTGCGAATGTAGCTAACAGGTATTTAAAAAATTTCACCATAATGATAGAATTGAGTTTAGTGTTGTTGAATCGTTCAACATCGTTTTAACAAAAGTATTAAAAAAACACTTACAATTATATCTTAAATATTTGATACAAATATAGTGAACCATTTGGTCGGTTTTTACTTCTAAAACGTTAAATTTTAATATGAACACACAAATTTTATTGTTAGGTGGTAATCAAGGCGATGTAATTGACTCCTTAAAAAGGAGCGTGGAATTATTATCAGAACGCCTTGGTGAACCTGTTTTGGTGTCGAATTATTATGAAAGTGAGGCCTGGGGATTTGAAGCTGAGCAAAACTTCATAAATCAGGTTGTTGAATTTAATTCCAACCTGGAGCCTACTGATTTGTTGAACTATACGCAGGAAATAGAAAAAGAACTGGGCCGAAAAGCAAAAACCGGAACCCATTACGAGTCCCGGCCAATAGATATTGATATTTTATTTTTCAACGATCAGCAAATTGATTTGCCACGCTTAACTATTCCACATCCAAAATTACACGAGCGTCGCTTTACACTTCTTCCTCTTTTGGACAATTGGGCAAATTATGTACATCCTGTTTTTCAGAAAAACATGCTTCAACTGGAAGCAAGTTGCAAAGATGACGGAATGGTACAAAAAGTTCAACTTTAGATTTTGCTTCCGTAAGCTAAATCACCGGCATCACCTATTCCCGGAATGATATATGATTTGGAGTTTAACTCAGCATCAACGGCACCTAACCATAAGGTAACAGGTTCATCTTTAAACATATTCTGAACATACTGCACTCCTGCCTCACTTGCAATTAATGACGCAATGTGTACATGCTTAGGTTTCCCTTTAACCAAAAGTGCTTTATATGCCAATTCAATGGAAGTACCAGTCGCCAACATCGGGTCACTTAATATCACTATTTTATCATCTAACGATGGTGATGAAATATATTCAATATGAATATCAAAATCGCCTTTCTCATTATACTTTCGATAAGCTGAAACAAATGCATTTTCAGCCCTGTCGAAATAGTTTAATAAGCCCTGGTGCATAGGTAAACCAGCTCTTAATATTGAAGCAATTACCGGTTCTTCATTCATCACGTTCTCCTGCGCCACTCCTAATGGTGTTGTAACATCCTTTATTTCGTGAGGTAACACTTTACTGATTTCATATGCCATAATCTCCCCCATACGCTCGATGTTACGACGAAAACGCATTGGGTCAGTCTGAATAGAAGTGTCACGAATCTCTGCAATAAAGCGATTAAAAATGCTTTGTTGTTGATTGAAAATTGTTGTTTGCATAATTAATTATGTAAGTTCTTCTTTGTATATATCCCACTCGTAATCTTTCTTCTTAGGGATAATTTTCAAATGTCCTTCACCTCTAACTACCGTTGATTTTGAAGGTATATCACTATCAATGACACAACCAGCACCAACAGTAACCTCATCCCCAATTTTCGATCCCGGCAAAATTACACAATTTGCTCCAATCCACACATTATTACCAATAATAACTCCTTTTTTGTGTGAAATTTTACGCACATCATACTTATAATGATTTGTTGTTACAACCGTAATATTAGGTCCAAACTCAACATTGTCACCAATTTTTAGACCTCCATAAGCATTAATGTATGTTCCAAGATTATCACCAGGATCAGTCATTATACCTTTTTCAATAAATTCCCAACCAAGAACCTTACTGCGGAAATCTACAGGCCAGGGTACTCTTCTATTGTATCCCACAATTTTTTGCATAAAGAAAAAACGCCACAATAGCTGATAATGCTTCATATATCCTCTAATAGGGCGTCTGTATTGTGGGTAAAATAATTTAACCATTAGCCTAAAGACTGTTTTATCTAAATAATCTAATATTTTATTTCCCATTTGTGAGATATTTTTTCATTAGACAAATAAAAACAGTCAGTTCTTTCTTGGTTATTCTAAAAGAACTAACTGGAATATTATTATCCTGCATAAACTTATTTACAAGAAAAATACCAATTAATAAACTTATGAGCGAGGAGCTTACCCCTGCTCCTAAAAGTCCCCAATACTTAACTGAGAGAATTGAAAGTAATAAAACTCCGAATAATCCAAGTAGTATTGATCTGGTAATAACATTTTGCCTTCCAATTGCAATATAATGCGTCCTTATAAATATTATTCCAGTTTCTGAAATCGAATATATAAGTAGTGACATCAAAACAAAACTTATCGCTTCAAAGCCCTCTCCAAAGATTTTATTCCAAACAAAGGCAGGAACGAATAAGAAACAAACCATTGCAAGGAAAGTGACAACTACTGTGTATTTCATATACACCACAGTGTCAGCCCAATTCTTTGATTCATTTATGGAAACGGCCTTTGCCAACAAGACAGTTGATACACTGTTGGCCAAATTCTTGACCACCTCAACAATCTGAATCGCCAAGCTAAAAATACCCAACTCTGCAAATGATAACAACTTGGCCAATATAAGATAATTAACACGTTCGTACGAAATTTGCAAAACCTGATTGACTTGTGCTCTTAGTCCAAAACGCAATACATTACTGAGCTTTCCATTAGAACCTTTTCTATGTAAATGAAATTTCAAAAAATGAATAGTTGCGATAATTACTGCGAAAAAATTTGCACTACCAAACGAATAAAGATAAACAGAGATATCCTTCATTAATAGCCTAAACACTACTATGAAAGACAGGTGAGAAACAACTACAACAACAGTAATAAAATTATAAAATCTAACTAAACCAACACCTAAATTAAAGTTTTGAAAAAAGGCAAGAAGAGCGTTTAAAAATATTATAATGGGAAAAAAGTACAATACCTGATCGTTTATACCCTGCACCTGCATCCCACATATCTCTAATACCAGCAATACTATAGAAACAATTAGAGAACAACACAAAACCGTTAATAAACAAATCCTTAACAGATATTTCGAGTTTAATTTAGCGGCAAAATAAACAGTGCTGTTTCCAGTTAAAATACCACTTGGGATTGTTGCGAAGTAAACTAAAAGGTTTATTAGTACAACCTGACCATATAAACTAGCTCCTATATTTGTATATAAAAATGCTATGCAAAAATTAGCAATTGCAATTATCCCTTTACTAATAACTGTATTAAAGATTTTATTGATCACTTGCTGCAAATAAATACCCTCTCCGTTTGTCCATCCCCAAGAGCGTTATTTTTAATTCTTTTTGAGGAATATAACATTTGATACTCGAACTCTTTAACTTCAAATCCTGCATTCTTAATATAAGAAGAAAAATCCTCTCCCCTCATTCGATGAATATTTGCCCCGTATTTTTCCATCTTCTCTTTAAAACCACCTGATATTTTTTGTGTTTTTTCTTTATTTATTATTGCTGTAATGATTATGACCTTACCACCAACCTTTAGAGTCCTAAAAAGCTCTTTAAGTGCAAGTTCCTCATCTGGCACCTCAACTAACACGTGCGAACAAATGATCAAATCAAAGTGGTTTTCTTTAAATGGTATGTTTGTTATATCAACTTTATGATCGGCTAAATTCGGATTCAGATCTGCAGTGTAATATTTAATATTTGGCAAAGCCTTAATTTTCGATTCAACACCTTGCTCTGGAGCAAAGTGTAAAACAGACAACTTTCTTTCTTTAATTTTCTCCTCCTCTACTAAATAATACCATAAAACCCTCGTCCGTTCAAGAGAAAGGCAATTTGGACATCGAGCATTGCTTCTTTTTATATGCCCGTGGGACAAAAACTTTCCATATGATTTCCCACATACATTACATTGAAGGCTGTTGCCTCCTATAAAGAAACGATTAGCTCTAGTTAATTCTCTTCGGATCCAAAGACGGCTTCTCTCATTAAAACACTTCCTGTATATACTTTTAAACATACTTTCTAATTCCTATTATTTTTCCAAAGTTCTTACCAAAATTAGTCGATGAATAACTAAATTTTTTAATCTCAAATCCATTACGCTCTAACAACTCTACAATTGTATTTCCACATTCTTGTGAACTTCTATTATCGTGAAACTCCAGAGATATCACTTTAATTATTTTAAATATTTCTGGCGCAAGATTCTCTATAATTTCATATTCAGCTCCCTCACAATCTATCTTTAAAAAATCTATTCTTTTTAAATCATACCTGCCTATGACTTCTTCTAAAGTTTGAGTTTGAACCTCAATTTTGCACGCCTTTTCAGCGTACATTAAAGAACTGTTCAGCGAATTTTTTAAATAAAGATAGTCATGACCACTTTTGCTACTAATAGCAGCATTTATCAATTTAATCTTTTCTTCATGCTTCGTATTTTCAGTTAAAACTGAATAGTTTTCTTTTTCAGGCTCAATAGCAATCACTTGTGACTTTTCCCCTAAATTATTTGCTGCGAACAAAGAAAAAAATCCAACGTTAGCTCCAATATCAATTACAACAGCATCCTGATAAAATGGAAAATAATCGGCATACTCCCTGCTGATAAAAATTTCTTTTAGTAGACTCAGATATCTTACATTTAATTTATAATCAATAGGTAAGTTATTATACCTACATATTTTTTTAAATTGACTGTAACCAGACTCGTTCAAAAGCCATTTAATAAACCGTTTCAACACTATTAAAATTTATTTAAAAAATAATGTAATTTGTGCTTTAATCTCATTCTCTTTAACATCCTCATTCCGTATCCTAATCGCTCATTCTCAAACATTGGGTATATGCATTCACTGGCCCCAAAACCCCTATTAAAATCAGCTATACCATCAACATCTGAACCTGCAAAATCCAATATCATACTTTGTTCACTATGCCTCTTTATATATTTGTCAATTAATCCAAAAGCACATTTATTTCGCTTTCCTATTTCATTAGAGGCATGAAGTATGACAGATCGGTCTTTCCCTTCCAGGAAAAAAGCAGACGATACTGGCTTTCCTTCCCATAAAACTGTATAAATCTCACCGCAAGATCTTTTAATTGATTCCTCTATCAATGCCTTCAGTCTTCTATGTATTTTCACAGGAACCCTTAAAAATTCACGGCCTTGCCACATCTGTTCTTTCAGTTGTAATAAATGGATTGAATCTTTGTTTTCCAAAATAGTTAGATTCGAACGCTTGAATATATTAACATTCCTTTTGTGTCCGTGAGAATACGACGCACGTATCACATCATAGGTTTTATTTAGGTCTAGTAAAAACGTTCGTCTTTTTTTAGACTTTGAATAATCAAAGTCAACCTTATCAATTACAACACTACTATAAGATATTAATCTATAGATTTTCGTAAGTTCTATACAGATTTCGGCAAATAAACCTATTATCCCAGAATCAGAACTAAATACTCCAAAGTTTTGTAGATCATATGGCATTTGAAGATGTTCGCTGAACATTACTTTACTTGTAGTTAGAGGCATAACTCCTTCATAGTCCCCAACTACAACAGCATTCCACCCTGGATGCATAATGTCTAATACCCAGGAGTAAACAACAGGACTTTCATTTGCTGAGTTTCTAACAGTCTCATCCCATCTTTTGATATCTATTTCATCATGCCTTAATAGGATAGCAGAATATCCATTTAATTTAATCTCCTTCATTTACCTATTAATTATATTCCTTCTTAATATAGACCTGGCTATAGATTTTGCCTTATAATAATTCAAAATCTCATTGGCTTTATAGTTCCATTCCATCGGAATTCGCTGAAAATTCATAGGAATAACATCATTCTTTAAACCTGCTGTTCCAAAAGTAATATCAACAAGTTTACTATTAAAAATTTCATCAAAAACATCAACTGAAAGACCTGAATCGGTAAACGGGAATGAAAATGCTCTGATTTTAATATCAATGTGATTTACAATTCTGTCAAAACTTTCTTTAATCTGCCTCACCGAACTATTCAAGGCTATTTTTCTAAACTCTGGATGATCAATGCTATGCGATCCAATTGTGAATCCATTCTTTTGTAATTCTTTAATTTGTTCCCAGTTCATATAAGGTTGTACCCTAATAAGGTAATCCTTAAAACTTATTCCAAGGTCAAAAGCTATTTTTTCTAATAAATGATCATCAGAATAATCCATCTGCATTAAAGACTTATACTTATGATCGATATTATGTGCTCCAAAATCAGACTTTAAATATTCTTTCAGAATGGAAGCTTTAAACCTGAACAACATTTCTTTATTTCCTGCAAAACCAGAATTAATAAAAAAAGTCGCAGGTATACCTTTTTCAATTAGTATTGGCATGATCACATCATAACACTCTCTTAATCCATCATCAAAACTTAGATGTGCAATTGGTTTTACAATATTTTTAAAACTCGTTTTAGCATGATTATAAAATTCTGTCAAATCTACGAACTTGTATCTTTTTGACATGAATTCCACATCTGCAGTAAAATCCTTAATACTTTTTACATGAAATAAGTGTTTCAGATGCAACGAATCTTCGTCACTAACAGCATGATAAAAGGGTAATATAAAGGGAAACCTACTCAATGTTTATTATAATTCGTTATTAACTCATTAACGCAATTCATTTTTATATATTGCACCAGTTATTATAATTGAATACTGCCAGTAATAATTAAGAATAAAATGCGTTCTGAACTTATGCCACAAGTAAAGAAAGCCATAATAATTACCACAAGTGAACTTGCTACAGATTATCGTTTACACAAATTATCTGAAACGATTAGTAAAGCAGGGTATCATTGTGAATTTCTTTGCCGGGTAAGGTCAAGTCACCTGAAATACAATTCTACAATAAAAATAAATTACTTAAAAACCATTTTTCAAAGTAGTCCTTTCTTTTATCTAATCTATAATATCCGCATTTTTTTCTTTCTTCTTTTCCGGAAAACCGACCTGATTGTATCTGTAGACCTTGATACGCTTGTTGGTTGTGGACTAGCAAGCATTTTCAAGAAATCAGTATTACTATTCGACAGTCATGAGTATTTCCCCGAATCACCAGAAATACACAATAAACCATTGATTAAGAATATCTGGCTCCTGGCACAAAATCTTTTTGTACCGAAAATTGACATTGGCGTAACAGTTTGCGATTCTATTGCAGATATCTACAAAAAAAGATATAAAAAGGACTTTCTGGTAATCAGAAATGCACCTTTGTCTGATAGAGCTAATACGGCACAAATTAAAAAACAACCAGATAAGGTTTTCACAATTCTTTATCAAGGCGCAGTTAATTATGGTCGTGCTCTACAACCATTAATTGAATCAATGGATTTCATTGAAGGTGCACAATTAGTGATTATAGGCAATGGGGATATATATGACGACATGTTATCTCTTACAAAAAAGCG
This sequence comes from Bacteroidales bacterium, assembly GCA_022361295.1. Taxonomy (GTDB): domain Bacteria; phylum Bacteroidota; class Bacteroidia; order Bacteroidales; family Marinilabiliaceae; genus Carboxylicivirga. The sequence continues at coordinate 5,004 of JAKSBD010000305.1, read as the reverse complement.
GGGAAATAAGGTAAAAATGATAGGTAAAGTTCCCCACGAAGAACTTATTAAATATACCCTGAACGCAGATCTTGGAATATCTCTGCTGGAAAACTTTGGTCTTAATAATTATTACGCACTCCCTAACAGACTTTTTGACGCTTTGCATGCCGAACTGCCGATGCTCGGAATAAACTTTCCGGAGATAAGGAAGTTTATAGAAGAAAACAAGTTTGGATGTGTTATTGACAGCATTGCACCTGAGGATATAGCCGCTGCCATTAATGCTATCAAATCGAACCCTATCCGACTTAATGAGTGGAAAAATAATGCAAGAAATAACAAAGTCAACATTAACTGGGAAAGTGAAATTAAACCTCTAATGGATATCTTGGAAAAATGATAAAGAACAATCTGGCTATGTGCTTCGATTAATGTTGAGTTTTTAGCACATTCTCCTTTCAATCACATCAGAATCCCTATTTTTACAAAAAAAACATGCGACAAGGCTATCTTTCACAATTACCTCCGGCCATTAAGTTAATTTTCGTGCTGACCGGGGTGTTGTTGTTTGGAATGTTATCTGCGGTATTTATGAGCCTTATAGCTCAGCCTCTATTTGACGTAGATATGACTTCATATGCTGATATGAAATCAGACATTGCTTTCATGCAAAGCTATCAGATTTTACAAAGCATTAGTTTATTCATCATCCCTTCATTAATAGCCTTTTACTTATTTTACCGCTCATTTTCCATAGGAATAAGTGGCAAAAAGAGCTTAACAGCATCATCAACTTTAATTGCTGTGTTTTTAATTTTTGTTTCGCAAGCATTTATCACTTACTCGGGCTGGCTTAATCACCAGTTACAATTGCCGGAATTTTTAGATGAGGCAGTTAGTTGGATGAACGAAAAAGAACAGGAAGCTTCTGAACTAACGAGCCTATTAATCAGTAGCAGTAATTGGTTACAGATCCTAATTACTGTTTTTATGATGAGCATACTTCCTGCCATTGGTGAAGAATGGCTTTTCAGAGGTTTAATTCAACGAGAGCTATCCGTCTGGTTAAAAAACAAGCATATTGCTATTTTCCTGACAGCAATTATTTTCAGTGCTGTTCACATGCAGTTTTTAAGCTTTCTGCCACGTTTTTTCCTGGGAATCATACTCGGCTATTTATTTGTCTTATCAGGTAATCTGTGGTTAGCTGTCATTGGTCACTTTACCAACAATTTCATGGCCATTGTTGCCTATATGTATTGGTCAGCAAAAGATGAAGGTTCTCCTCTTGATGCCCCGTTAGAAAATCCGTTTGGAGCACTTACCATACTAAGCCTGGCAGCTATTATCGGGTGTCTTTTATTTATTAAAAAGGACAGAATTCAAAGAGATGCAACAGACATAACTTAATCGTGCATTTCTTTCTCGTGTTTTCTTAGCAGATATACAATGCCATAATTAGCACATTTGCTACGTTTTTCATCGCCTTCAAGCATATCGAAATGAGCTTCAATCTCGTTCCATATTTCTAATATAATCCTATCTGCAAAACTACGTAGTTCGGTTACTTTCTCATGCATTTTTTGAGTGGTAACCAACAGATTTTTGTGATTATTGAAATATTCGACAAATTTCTCATACTTGATTTTAACCATTGCAATAGAAGGGTTATAGATACGTGACCCGCCCATCATACCTCGTTTTTCCTCTCCTTCAACAACATTTTTACCCACTTGTAGTAACTGCTGCTCTGTGCCTAGTTCGGGAACCGATTTCTCATCTACATCAAAACCATATAATTTTCTTACCTCCGGTTTAATCTCCCCTCTGATAATACAAAAGTTAAGCACCTGAATAAAATGAGAAACATACAAACGCGTTACTTTGAATTGGTCGCCTAGCAATTTACCGTATTTGGCTTGTCGTTCTTTACTAAAATTATATTGAGAAATAGCTTGTTCGTACTGAGGAAGAAAGGATTGCAATTCAAGAAATAGCTTTTGACTATAGGCTAAATCAAAAGGACTCAGCTGCATACCCTTTTGAAGGGCAGCCTTTAAAGCCCGCAATCGAGCTTGATCTGTATTAGGCAGGCGACGATATGGCATGTTGTTTTCAATTAAAGGAGACCTGTTCGCATCTAAAATTAGAAAAAATAACTTCTATTAACAAATACCTACAGCTCAACTACTTTTATTATTCATTATTTTAACACTAAACTATTCATCATTGAAACATATCTGTTCATCAGCATGAAACAATCGTTCATAAAAACGTATTATTTCAATAAAGGTTACTATTTTCTATAAATCAGTTGAATAAAAATAAAAAAAGAGCTACTCCCACAGGAATAGCTCTTTTACATATATCTCTAACGACCGTGTGTTAGTCTTGGAATTTAGCTTTCAAAAACTCACGATTCAAACGAGCGATGTTTGAAATAGAAACTCCTTTCGGACACTCCACCTCACAAGCTCCGGTATTGGTACAGTTACCAAATCCAAGCTCATCCATCTTAGCTACCATATTTTTGGCACGGCGTGCTGCCTCAACCTTACCTTGTGGTAATAAAGCCAGGTGACTCACTTTAGCTGAAACAAACAACATAGCTGAACCGTTTTTACATGTCGCCACACAAGCTCCACATCCAATACATGATGCTGCATCCATTGCCTCATCAGCATCATCCTTAGGAATTGGAATTGCATTAGCATCTGGTACACCACCTGTGCTTACTGATGTATAACCACCAGCTGCAATAATTGTATCAAATGCATTACGGTTAACTATCAAATCCTTGATTACAGGGAAACCAGCCGAACGCCATGGCTCAATGGTAATTGTTTCACCATCTTTGAATTTACGCATGTGCAACTGACATGTTGTTACATCATCATCAGGTCCGTGAGGACGACCATTGATGTACAAGGAACACATACCGCAAATACCTTCGCGACAATCGTGATCGAACGCTACAGGCTCTTTTCCTTCGTTAATCAACTGCTCATTAAGCACGTCCATCATTTCAAGAAAAGAACTATCTGTTGATACTTTATCAAGTTTATATGTCTCGAAACGACCCTTCTCTTTAGGTCCGTTCTGACGCCAAACCTTTAGAGTCAAACTTATATTATTTTCCATTTTTCTCTGTTTAACTAATAAGACCTAAGATTATTTATAATTACGCTGAGCAACTTTAACAACTTCAAAAGTCAAGTCTTCTTTATGCATCACAGGCGCATTATCTTCACCCTGGTATTCCCAACAAGCCGCATAGGCAAACTTGTCGTCCTGACGCATTGCTTCACCTTCTTCAGTCTGGAACTCTTCACGGAAGTGACCACCACATGATTCTTCACGATTCAATGCATCGCGAGCCATTAGGTCGCCAATAGCGATAAAGTCAGCTAAACGAGAGGCTTTTTCCAACTCTACATTCATACCTTCACCAGAACCCGGGATACGTACATTATTGTAGAATTCCTTTTTAATTTCAGCAATTTTCTCGATAGCCTGCTCTAAACCTTCTTTGTTACGAGCCATACCAACAAAATCCCACATAACAAGACCAAGTTCTTTGTGGATACTGTCAACAGAACGCTCACCTTTGATAGACATCAATTTCTCGAATTTAGCTTTTGCTTCGTTTTCAGCATCGATAAATTCTTTTTCTTCACCTGTCATACGAGGTGTTGAAATATCATCAGCCAGGTAATTCTGAATTGTGTATGGAAGTACAAAATATCCGTCAGCTAATCCCTGCATTAATGCTGAAGCACCAAGGCGGTTAGCACCGTGATCAGAGAAGTTAGCCTCACCAGCCGCAAATAAACCAGGAACAGTTGTTTGCAATTCGTAATCTACCCAGATACCACCCATTGTATAGTGAATAGCCGGGTAAATCATCATAGGTGTTTCATATGGATTGTCATCAACAATCTTTTCGTACATCTGGAATAAGTTTCCGTAACGAGCACGAATAGCATCTTCTCCCAAACGCTCAATTGACGATTTAAAATCAAGGTAAACAGCCAAGCCTGTTGCACCAACACCAAAACCGGCATCACAACGTTCTTTGGCAGCACGAGAAGCTACATCACGAGGTACAAGGTTACCAAATGCAGGGTAACGACGCTCTAAGTAGTAATCCCTGTCTTCTTCCTTAATCTCTGTTGGCTTCATCTTTCCGGCACGGATAGCTTCAGCATCTTCTTTCTTCTTTGGTACCCAGATACGTCCGTCGTTACGCAATGACTCTGACATCAAGGTCAACTTCGACTGGAACTCACCATGAACAGGAATACATGTTGGGTGAATCTGCGCGAAACATGGGTTTGCAAAAGCGGCACCTTTCTGGTAGGCCTTAATAGCAGCCGACCCATTCGATCCCATAGCATTTGTTGAAAGGAAGAACGCGTTACCATAACCACCTGTAGCCAATACAACCGCATGACCAAAGTGACGCTGGAACTCACCAGTAACCAAATCACGTGCAATAACACCACGAGCTTTACCGTCAACCATTACAATGTCAACAATTTCAGTACGCGTGTATAAATCAACAGTACCGGCATTAACCTGGCGCATTAAAGCCTGGTAAGCTCCAATCAACAACTGCTGACCTGTTTGTCCTTTAGCGTAGAAAGTACGACTAACCTGCGCACCACCAAATGAACGGTTATCTAACAAACCACCGTATTCACGTGCAAAAGGAACACCTTGAGCCACACACTGGTCAATAATGTCATTACTTACTTCAGCTAAACGGTGAACGTTAGCTTCACGGGCGCGGTAGTCCCCACCTTTTACTGTATCATAAAATAAACGGTGAACAGAGTCACCATCATTCGGATAGTTTTTGGCCGCATTGATACCTCCCTGTGCAGCAATAGAGTGTGCACGACGAGGAGAATCCTGAATGGTGAAGTTCTTTACATTGAAGCCCATTTCACCAAACGAAGCAGCAGCCGAAGCACCTGCCAATCCTGTTCCAACAACAATAATATCTAACTTACGCTTGTT
>JAKSBD010000464.1 GCA_022361295.1 Bacteroidales bacterium | reverse complement strand
TTCGGGGGAGAAAATTTTCACTGAATTAAATAAGATGGGTTTTACAGGACTGAAGTTAGCTCAGGGTGATAGTATTTGGATGGGTGGAATCAAAAAGTTAGATGAAGATGGTAAGTTGCATATTCAATTGTCTATGGCGGCATATGAAAAGGATTTTTACCGTTTATACTCAAACATGAACACAATTTTAAATAAAGATAAGTATGAAACGGATCATCTCAGAGTGGACGCGGTTAAACTATTTGCCGATGGTGTGCCTTTTGGTAAAACCATGTATATCAAAGATACTTACCCTAACTCAGATCACCATGGTGTACCATTTGAGAAACCTGAAGTGTTAATAGAAAAAATTGTGAAATATAATGGTATGGGATTACCTGTTATGGTACACTCTACAGGTGATGCGGGTGCAGATGTAGTGATAACCGCAACAGAAAAAGCTATGGAAAAGTATGGCGCTGAAAAAGTAAGAGCTTTACGCAATCACATTGCACATAATGTCATTGTTGATCCAAATGATTATGAACGGATGATAACCACCAATGTAATCATGGAGTTTTCACCATCGTTCTGGTTTCCTCGTCCTATAATTGATCAGGCTGAAGCTGATTTAGGTTATGAAATGTTGCAAAAGGTATGGCCATTTGGTACAACAGCCAGATCAGGCGCTAATGTTGCAATTGGCGCCGATTGGAATCAGGCGCAATGTGATCCGTTTATTAATACAGAAACCTTAGTTACACGAAGAGCGCCTGGGGCAACAGAAGATGATCCAATCTTAGGACCTGAAAACGCTGCTTCGCTTGAAACTGTATTAGAAGCATATACTATGGGTGGTGCCTATTCAATGTATATGGAGGACGAGATTGGGTCTATTGAAGTTGGTAAACGAGCCAATTTTATTGTTTTGAATAAAAACTTGTTTGAAATTCCAGAAAATGAGATTCATAAAGCATTTGTGAAGGAAACGTATTTTGAAGGAGAACAAGTTTATAAAGGGGTCACAAAAGTTAGTTTTTAATGTAATTGTTACAGTAAAATACTTAGCGTTACTTCTAACATCCTCATACTTATATCACTTTTGTGATATAAGTAATTAAAAAACTAAAATATGAAATATAATGTAAGTTCGATTGCTGCTATGCTGGTGTTGTTGGTAGCAGTAGCATGTAATATAAAACCTAAAGAGGTTGCCGATGCTATTTATACCAATGGTAAAATCTATACTGTTGATGCATCCAATGAGTGGGCGCAAGCTGTCGCCATTAAGAATGGTAAATTTATTAAAGTTGGATCAACAGAAGATGTTAAAGCCTTTAAAGGCAACAAGACTAAAATAGTTGACCTAAAAGGAAAGTTTATAATGCCTGGTATCATCGATGAGCATATTCATCCTGATATGGGAGCGGATAATTACATGAATGTATTTATTACGGTTGATGACAGCTGGGAGGAAATTACGGGCAAGCTTAAAGCATTCAGAAAGAATAATCCAAATAAAAAATGGATTTTCGGAAGTACAATTGACTGGTTGAAAGATAACAATGGAATAATTGTTAATTATGGTTTACCTTCGAACAAAAAAATATTAGATGAGATTATTGATGATCGTCCTGTTGCTCTTTACGACCAGGGTGCTCATGCCATGTTGCTTAACTCTGCTGCATTTAAAGAACTGGGTGTTGATAATAATACACCGGACCCTGAGGGAGGTACCTATGTTAAAGATGACAAAGGAGAACTGACAGGTGTTGTTCGTGAAACGGCCTGTTTGATTGTAACCGACGCTTTAGATAATGCATCAGATGATGAATGGACTCAAAAAGGCTTGTTACCTTTCTTAAATGAAATGACGTCTTATGGTGTAACGGGTTTAAACGATACCTGGTCTTTGGCAAAAAATTCTAATGCCTATTTAAATCTTGAGAAAGAAGGGAAACTTGACCATTGGATTAACTTGTGTTTGACTTCTCCACTAGAAATGCAGGGAGAAACTAAGAAACAAGAGCAAAAGGATTTTATAGCTAATTACAAAGTACTAAAATCAGACCAGGTAAACCCTACTACCATCAAATATGTATTGGATGGTTCGGCTGCTGGTCAAACGGCAGCTATGATTGAGCCTTTTGAAGGAACTGATTTTAACGGAGACCTTAGGCTTAATGAAGATGAACTTGAGAAGGACATTACATACTATGCGAACCTTGGTTTCGCAGTTAAGGCACATGCAGTGGGAGACCGTGGTATTCGTCTATTGTTGGATATTTTCGAAAAAACTCCTAAACCAACCAAAGGAGCCATGAACAGTATTGCACACAGTACGTTTGTACATCCCGATGATATTGAACGATACGCTCAAACCAATACGGTTTACGAAGCCTCACCTCCAATGTGGTACCCTAACGGAGGAGTCCCTATTATTAGAAAAGACATAGGAGAGGAACGCCTTAGTCATGGTTTACCAATTAATAAAGTAGTTGAAACGGGAGCTGTTGTGTCGTATGGTTCCGATTGGACGGTTTCGGCTAGTCCAAGTCCTTGGATTGGTTTTGAAACAATAATAACCCGTCAATTACCGGGGGGGTCTGAAGACGCTGTCAATCCTCAATATGCAGTTAACCTTGAAACGGCCATTAAAATTTTCACCTTAAATGGTGCAACGGCTATTGGCATTCAGGATAAGACAGGCTCTATTGAAAATGGTAAATCAGCTGACTTCATTGTGCTTGAACAAAACCCATTTGAAGTTTCAACATATAAACTTCATAAAACAAAAGTAAACACTACTGTGTTTAGAGGAAAAGAAGTATATAAAGCCAAGTAATACGCTCTATGAAGATTAGATTAGTAATCGTATTATGTTTTCTGCCTTTATTTATTTGTGCACAAAAAAAAGAAGCGGATGCGGAAAAATTACAATCAACGCTTTATTATTATTCTTATATCGATGGCTATGTTGAGTTTTATAAGTTTAATGATAAGCAGTTTCTTCAGTCGTTTACTACTAATGGGAGTATCTATTTGCGTAAGAACAGCTATCTAAACCTTGAGTTTGTTTTATCAAATGCCTGGGATGATGGCGCATATAATTTTACAGTGGGTGATATGAGTGTTACCTACTCGTATAACAAATACAGTGATAAGTTCTTGAAAACGGGTTTTCAAGGGGTCACATCTTCGTTTAAGATGATACTTCCTACAGGTAAAAGTGAATATTTAAGTGGGCTTGATAACTGGATTATTGAACCTTCAGTATACTACGGTTGGTTATTGAAGGATAATCGCTTTTTCTTTACCAACAAAATACGCATAAATACTTCTGTTGGTAGTATTGGAGATGCTATAGTTCCTGATGCATACTTTCGTTTTGAACCACGATTAGGTTTCGAAAATGAAGATTTCTGGGTTGACACTACTTCAGATCTCCGAACCTCAATAGAATCTCTGAAAACTACCGTTTTTATGAGTTTGAGTTGTGGTTATAAAGTAAATTCCAAAACGGGCTGGATGTTTTCATTTAAAAAGAATATAAACGACAAACGCTTTTATAATACTTATTTGAGTATTGGTTTTTATACTTTACTTTGATAAACAAAAGAGGGTGTCCATTATCAGACCCCCTCTTTTCTAGTCAAACTCTTGTGAGTTGTTAACTATAAATTCACCCAGTTATCCCAATATATTGCATTGTCAAGATTTTCTTGATTTTGCTCTGTCCCGTTATCGTTGGCACTTGTGTAGGTTGTTATAGTTCTGTATTTAGGTGCATAAGGCGCATCTTCCCAATAACCTGTATTTTTCTTTTTATATGAAATATACGTAGCCTCACCAGCTTCAATAGCCCACTCAGCCTTATAGTCTTCCCATCTCTGGTCTTCGATATACACATATGCAAACTCCTCTTTATAAATTACTTCATCATTCTCAATTAATATTTCAGTGTATGATTTTCTATCCTCACCACTTTCATCAAAATAAACAAGATCTTGTGTAATTCGTATTGCTGTGCCTGTTATCTCTTCATCCGTATCATAATTTAGCCTTGTCGTTTCTTCTTTAATCAGCACGCCATTATCATAAGTATAAACCGTTTCATTTGTTTGATAGACATAAAGTTCGTTACTATCCCAGCTAATGTAATCATAGTTAAGATTTTTCGACTTAAGAATCCGTCCGTTCTCATCGTATGTTATAACAGAATGAATTGGAGAATAAGTACCCTCCATATAATAATGATCAACCACAAATGAAGCATCAGTATTATATGAAAGCTTAATGATAGTTTCCTTTGACTCATTGAAACCGTTGTGATTTGGATCCATTCTGTAGTAATAAGTCAATTTAAAATCGTCGTTAAACGCCCATTCTACTTTCAGCACTCCATCACTATCTGTGCGTACATATTTAGTTAAGAATGATTTATCATCGTACGCATATGTCATTTTTGAAAGCTCTACATCTTGAGCATCTGTTACAATTTCTGATGTAATTAGATTATCATCATTATACTCATATGTCAATTTCGCCACAAGTACATCCCCTTCGTATACTTCGGCAGATTCAACATTCATCAAGTTATCGCTTACAACAGCTTCTAGCGTCTTTACACCTTCTTTAACTGTAAAACTTTCAACTTTTTGCTCTGCCCAGTTCCAGGTAATTTCGCCCTCATCGCTTGAGGATGTAGTTAATACACCTTCTTGGTAATTATGCGTGATAATTAACTTTGATTGAGTTCCATCAAAATTGCGATCATTAATATGGCTTTCAGTTAAGTAATCAGCATTAACATAAGTTCTAATCGACATGCTTAGCTTGTAGTTTTCATCATACAAGTGTTTCCAGGCATAAGCTGTCAGGTTCTCACCATCCTGCTTATACACTAAACTAATATGGTTCTCAACATAGCGGTTACTGATCATGGTTTCCAGTTCAGCAATTTTTGCATTAAGCTCAGCATTATCACCTTCCAAAGAGCCTTTTTCAGCTTCTAATTCTGCCTTTTTAGCTTCTAGGTCGCTCAATGAGGCTTCTTTAAGTTCCAACTCTTTCTTCAGATCATCAATTTCATCTTTTAAGTCTTGGTTACAGGATGGAAGTAACATAACAACTGCCAACAGCACCAGTAGTAGATTTTTTACTTTTGTCATTTTAGATTGTTTTAATAATTAAATTCACTTTTTCTATATTGCATTAAATCAATATCATTATCCTTAGAGCTTATGCTGTATTTTTTATTTATTCAGCCCTCTTTAGAAAACTAAAAATATATGCTTGCAATATTATTGAAGAGGTGAATATATGAGCGTAGTA
>JAKSBD010000518.1 GCA_022361295.1 Bacteroidales bacterium | reverse complement strand
GAATAGTGATTCCTGGGAAATTAAATCAAACATACCCGCTAATCTTAATTTAAGCTGGAGCCATTTTCATATAGAGGATAAGGTTTTTGCCGGATTAGGTTATGGAGGTGGATGGGGTAATGGATATGCTTCGAACCAAATTTGGTCGTATGATTTAGTAGAAAACAAATGGACACAGTATCGGAATTGTCCTCAAAGAATAAAGGAGACAATTTTAAGTATGACGATTGGAAATAAAGGGTATGTTTTTACCTATATTGGAACCTATTCAAATAAAATGACGGATGTATGGGAATTTGATCCCGGTAAAAATTAATTAAAGTGTAGGAATAGTAACTTTTAAAGCTTGCAAATCCCTGATAATGAGAGTTAGTATTGTATTACTTATTTGTTCTAAGAAAGTCTTGTACGGAATTGATTAATCAGAACCTAAAATTACAAGGTATTCCTTTGGTACAAAGCCTATATTGCAGCAACCTCAAGCCACTATGGAAGCGGGGCTCCTTTCCTTTATTCATTTGAGGAATAGCTTATTTGAAGGAACAGCCACTAAAAGACTACAATGCTGATTAATTAACTTCTGTTCACTGCACCGAAGGTTTTAAGTAACCTAAAAAGCTAAGGATGTCATCTCTATTTACACCTTGTAAGTATAGATGACATCCTTTATTAAAACCTTTAACTCCAAAATGTAGCTTAACTATTACTGGAAATTATCTAATGATGATGGAAAAGGAGGATTCTCTTCTCCTTGAATCTCAGTTGTTAAATCAATTAAACTTTTTTCAGGAGCAGATGGCAGAAAGATCACCCAAAACCTCTTGCCTGTACAATCTTTTTCCTGGCATTTCCCAAAATACTTTTTGGGCATCACTTTTCTGAAATATACACTATCATTAATTGTAATTGAATACCTGACATAAGCATTTCTATCACCTCCTGATTCATTATAGCTTACAAAGCTACCTTTTGTAACAGAGTAATTCATTTTAATTTGCTGCTCAACCAATTTCTCATCAACGGCAAAAAAAACAGCTATCAGAATTAGTATTGCAAACACAGAGACTCCAATAATATCCTTCTTTGAAAACTTTCTATTCATTATACAATTTTGATCTAAAATTAACATCTTCTGGCATACTTCTCTGATAATTAAATATTAAAGATATCAATTCCATCAACAAAACGTGTATTCCTGTTGGATTCTGACAATATCAAAAATCAAATTTCATTTCTTTGCTAACTTTTTAAGGCACTTAAGCTAAAGGTTGCTTAAATATTATATGGTTAATTTTTTCATACCACTTTATAAAATAAATACTATTTTAGTGAACAAATAAAAACAATTTCATAAACCTGGGATGATACCCTAATCAAGTGTACAGGTAGTTTTTACCCTTACATTCACTCCTTTACAATTACCTACGATTTGAACGAGTCAAGAAAATATTGCAGGAGCCTGCATGCTCAAATAAGTTTGGGCACAACATCGGATGACCGGTTTATGCCTGACGGGTATATTAAATCTTTTGCACAAAAGGAAGGCCTTGTTCTAACCGAAAAACTGGATGGACAGAATAATTGCCTGAACAAAAAAGGAGTATTTGCCAGATCACATACAGCGCCCTCTGTGCATCCCTGGGATAAGCCTTTAAGAGATCGCTGGGAGCTAATAAAAAATGACCTCAACGAACTGGAAATATTTGGTGAAAACATGTATGGGATTCACTCAATAGCCTATCAAAATCTTGAATCATTTTTCTATGTTTTTGCAGTCAGAGAGGGAGATAAATGGTTAAGCTGGGAAGAAGTGAAATCCTATGCCGAAATGTTGGATTTTCCTGTTGTACCTGAAATACCACTGAGTCATGATTTAAGTAGTTTGTACAATGAAAAGCTTAATGAAAATTCGGTACTGGAGAAATGGCTTGAGTTAAACCTGGGCATGCCATGGGAAGAAAGTGTTGAAACACCGGGATTACTGGGTGGCTACGATCCGGCAAGTGGCCATGCTTGTTCGGAAGGTTTTGTAATAAGAAACAAAGATGCTTTTGCAACGAACAATGGCGATATACAGGTAAACAGCAATGAATTTGATAATCTGTTCAAACTTGTAAGAGCATCACATGTCAAAACAGATATTCACTGGACTAAGAACTGGAAACCTGCAAAGTTGATGGATTACCGTAAGTACAAATGGTTTGCTTATGAATTTTCACATAAAATATGATCTGGCAGTTCCCCAAATATGATATTAACAAACCGGTTGCCTGGGAATCTATTGATTTAAACTATCCCTGGTTTCGTGCCTTGAAAGGAGTTCCTCAGGATGAAGAGTGGCATGCTGAAGGTGATGTGTATACGCAGGGCCAACAAGATTGATCCGACTGATAAAAAGAAGAACGGACAAGTTATTCAGTTAGGCAAAGAGAAAGCTAAAGAGTATTTGAGGGCTAAAAATTCATTTGTTTTCAATGCTACCAACATAAGCAGTGATATAAGAAGCAAATGGATTTCATTGTTTTGCGAATATGGAGCCAGAGTAAAAATATACTACATCGAAGTGCCATATAAGGTTTTACTAAGGCAAAATCATAATCGGGAATATAAAGTATCAGAAAAGGTAATTGATAAATTGATTACCAAACTTGAGGTACCCTTGCCTAAAGAAGCACATGAGATATATTATGAAGTCATGTAAATCAATAGATCGTTAGACTATTCGATAATAGACCCTAGCTATGAAGAATTAAGTATTCTTAATGGCTTCAGAATTGATTGACAAGTTGCTTAAAACCAGTTTTTAAAAAAAAATCAAACAAGCAAATATACTCAAGTGTCTGTTTTCAATCCATTACAAAAGCTTAACGAACTATTAGTAAATACAATACCATAAAAAAAGGGCAGCACCTCATAAGATGCCACCCCCAAAATGAACACTATTAGTACTTATTTAATAATAAGTCGTTGTGAATAATTACCTGCCTTTACAATGTAAATACCTTTAGGCAGGTTACCTGTTTGTATGGTTTGATTGTTCGACAGGTTATTAACCTGCTTTACCATTGCTCCGCTTACGCTAAAAATACTTAGCGTTTCGCCCCCGGCACCTTCAATGGTAAAGTGCGTGGTGGCAGGGTTTGGGTACACCTTAATTTTAAGGGCATCCTGTGGGTTTAAGTTGGTTGCAGTGTCAAACTTTGCCATTACAGTCAGGTTATCTGTAATAGTTGTAAAGTCAGTTACCTGTACATCTCCATCGAACCAGCCAATAAAAGCAGAACCGCCTGTTTGTGAAGTTGGTGTTGGCAAATTATCAATACTACCACCATGGTCTACTGTTAGCTCAACTATTTCAGAGTTATCATCATTTAAAAAGGTTACAGTAAAGGTTTTAATAGTCCATAGGGCATATAAATTCACATGAATACCTTCCGCTGCATCCCACTCGGTAAGCGGACCTGTTGTATGCTCTTCATCCTGATACCATCCTTCAAAGGTATGACTCTCTGTACTTGCCGGTACAGGTAAGGTAATCGGACCATCCTCAATGGTGTATGTTGCAGCATTAACAGCATCGCCTTCTTCGCTATGGAAAGTAATGGAGTACTCATTGGCAGTCCATTGGGCCGTAAGGGTTTTGCTGCCATAATAACCTGAAGGTAACTCGCGCATTGGTGTTGCTGTGCCATCTGTCCACCCCATAAAAGTATAGTGTTCTTTGTCAGAGGCCGGCAAGGTAAGAGGTGTATCTTCAATGGTATAGGTCATTGGGTCTGCGGCAGTTCCATCCGTTACAAAAGTAAGGGTGTACTCAGTAATCTCCCACTTGGCGAAGAACTCCATATTACCATAATTTCCAGTAGTAATGGTTGTTATTGTACCATTTGAAAAATCATAAGTATCATACCAATCTATAAAATCATAACCATCTCTTGATAATTGTGGTAAATCAAAATCGGCTGACTCTATGGTATAAGTTAATTCTGTTTCGTCGGTGCCATCATTATTATGCAGTGTGATAGTAAATTCTGTGGCGTCCCATTTGGCATAGAGTTCCATATCTTCATATGTATCTCGTGAGATGACTGTTATGACATCGCCTGTAAAATCTTCAGTCTGATACCAGCCTGCAAAGGTGTATGACTCGTTTTCCCAAACAGGAACAGGTATATCAATTTCCTCATGGTCATCGCCAGAATAGTAGATGGCATCTTCACCCGTGCCACCGTTGTTATGTAATGTAACGGTGTACACATTTATAGACCACCTGGCGTATAGGGTTATGTCTTCCTGAAAATTCGCTGCAGTAACACTCGTTACCCTGTCTGTTAAATCCTCATTTTTAAACCATCCGGTAAAGGAAAAACCTGCTTTGGTTGGGTTGGGCAGTATACCTATAGATTTTTCCAATGAGAAGGGTATCGGGTCTACATTGCTGCCACCATTGGATTCAAAGGTTATGTTGTATTCGGTATAGCCAAACACAGCTTTTATGGTCAAATTATTTTCAACACTGCTAAAGTCAGTATCCCAACCCTTAAAGCTATAACCATCTCTTTTATAAACAGGCTCTTCTATAGGGTTTTCGTCTCGGGTAACAGGGTTGGATGCTGCTTCTTGATATTTAACCAGTTGCTGGTCAAGTACAGAGTAATCCCAGTTGTAGAAGGTCACTATAAACTCATCTGAATACCTGGCATACAAATCAATATCATCAGTAGCAATCACGCCGTTGGATACGTTTACAAAGTCAAGGTCGTCGGGATTGTTCGTTTTTGTCCAGCCAATAAAGTGGTGTGTAGGTGTATCGTTTGGCGCATCCGGCGCCATAACAATGCTTCCATAGTTTACATCATTAAACGACTCAATTGGTGTAGTACCATCTTCGTTGTAAAATACAATGTCATATGTTGGCGCTCCGGTTAGTACATAGGCATGTTGCAAATCGTTATCGGTAGTGCGTTCAATGGCAGTTACCGGTACACCTTCGTTAGTGATATTTTCCCACTGTGCCCCTGAAATATTAGTTGTTAGGAGTATTTGCAAATCGGCAGCCTGCCTGTTGTTAGTACTGTTAAAAGCATATGCATCAATTCTGGCCAGCGACGAAGGCAGTGTAACCGATTGTAGGTGGTTGTTGCTAAATGCACCGTTGTTTTGGTCAATTGCATTTATTTGCGTTAGCTTTGAGCCAGACTCAAATGTGAGGTTTTTAATACCGGCATTATGAAAGGCTCCAGGCTCAATATTAGTAACCGATGCGGGTATTTCAACATCGCCCATACCCGCCGAAACACCATTGTTCCAGTTCCAGCGAAAAGCACCCTCCCCAATGAAGGTTAGTTGCGAACCTGGTTCAAATGTCAGGCTTTCAATATTGTTTTGGATAAATGCAGTTGCTTCAATGGTGGTTACATTGGCAGGAATAGTAACGGACGTAACGCTTCGGTTGTTAAATGCATTATTGGCAATGGTTGTTACATGTGCAGGTATGTTATTGATTGCCTCCATGTTTTCGCGCGAACCTGTCAATACCGTATGGTCGGCAATATCATTCTCGTCTCTACGTAAGTAAACATAGCCTGTTTCTGCATTATATTCAGCCCCGTTTACCGTTTCTACACTATTTTGGTTATTACCAATAACGTTTCGGAAGTAGCCAGGTTGGTTTCGTTTAAAAATAATATGCTGTAAGCCAGTATTGTTGAAGGCACCGCTACCTACCGATGTAACACTTTGAGGTATTACAACCGTTTTAAGTTGTGCATCTTTAAAAGCATTGCTCTGTATGGCATTTAGTTGCGAGCCGTCTTCAAAGCCCAGGTAATCTAAACTACAGCCAACAAAGGCATTACCCGGAATGGTTCTAAGATTGGCCGGTAAAACAATGCTTTCAAGCTTAAGGTTCTGAAAAGTATTATTTCCAATTTGGGCCAGTTGTGAGCCTTCTTCAAATGTAACACTCTTTAATGCAGTACATCCCCAGAAAACCTGTTCGCCAAAACCGGTTACCGATGCGGGTATTTCAATTTCTTTTAACTGGCTGGCACCTCTGAATAGCCATGTGCCAAAGCGATTAACCTGACTTGCCTTATCAAATGTAATGGTTTCTACCATTGCACCCCATAAAAAATACTGCCCAAGCGATGTAACACTGCTAGGTATGGTTAACTCTTTAATGTTAATATAGCGCAAACAGCCAGTTGCAAGTACCTTAAGCCCTTGAGGCAGCTCCATTTCAACTAAGTTAGAACATTGGTAAAAAGCATCGTTTGCTATTGTTTCCAGTTGTGAACCTTCTTCAAATGTAACCTTTTCAACATGCTTAATTGAATGAAACGAATGATTGCCAATAACCGTTACCTCGGCCGGTATTTCAACTATAGCAGAAGACCCTCCGTAACTGCGAATGTTACTGCGGTCAAGGTTACCATCTGCATCATAAACATAAACCAATCCATCAGAAGGCTGCCCGTTAATGGTAGTTATTTGGTTGCTGTTAAAGTCGGCCTCACCAATTTTAGTTAATGTAGAGGGAATGGTCAGGTCAGTGATTTGATTATAGGCAAAAGACCAAAACAAAAGTTCTTCAATACCTTCTTCCAGAACTACTTTGCTAAGACCCTTGTTTCTAAAACCACCTCTTCCTCCTGTATCTTTAGAGGTAATCTTAGTAAGTTTTTTTCCATTTGGGAACTCATGCGGAACAATAAGGTTTGAATAGTCTGTTCCATCGGTTGGTGGATTCCAGTACAGTAAGGTTCCCTCGTCGCCTGACTGCCATTGAATTTCGTCATACTTAACAGTGTAAGGATCTTGCGCCCTGGCTGTTACTATACCTAAGGCAATAATTGCGAACATTGTAAATAAATGTTTCATTTGATTTGAGTTTTAATAAGCAGCAATTGGGTAAATAATTGCTGCTTTTATTGTTTATAAATAGTGTACTCCGCGCCAACGGGGTACTTTG
>JAKSBD010000320.1 GCA_022361295.1 Bacteroidales bacterium | reverse complement strand
GGTGATGCCGGCCAGGAGGGAGAACTGATTCAGCGCTGGGTGTTGCACAAAGCAGGTACTAAATGTCCCATTAAACGATTGTGGATCTCTTCACTAACCGAAGAAGCCATTCGCGAAGGCTTTGAGAAGCTTCGTTCCAACGATGAGTTTAATAATTTATACGCAGCAGGCACATCAAGAGCCATAGGCGATTGGTTGCTGGGTATTAATGCCACCAGGTTATATACCTTAAAGTATGGCCAGCAAGGACAGGTCCTGTCCATCGGAAGGGTGCAAACACCAACACTGGCACTCATTGTAGAGCGGCAAAAAGCCATTGATAACTTTAAGCCTGAACCGTTTTGGGAGCTGAAGACCAAGTATCGCGATGTTGTCTTTTCGGCAACCAAAGGACGTTTTACCAAACAAGAAGAGGGCGATGCTTACCTTGAAACCATCAAGTCAACAGAATTTGTGGTGAAAGACTTCTCAAGGAAGAAGGGTAAAGAGGCACCGCCACGATTATTTGACTTAACATCTTTACAGGTAGAGTGTAATAAAAAGTTTGGCTTTTCAGCAGAAGAGACTTTAAAAACGATTCAATCGCTTTATGAAAAAAAGTTGACAACATATCCACGTGTTGATACCACGTTTCTTAGCGATGATATTTATCCTAAAGTGCCCGGTATTTTAAAAGGGATGAAAGATCATCATACCCTGACAGAGCTCCTGTTAAAAACCAAGCTTAAGAAATCAAAAAAGGTATTCGATGATAAAAAAGTGACCGATCACCATGCCATCATTCCAACGGGTGTGTATGCCAATAATATGAGTCGGGACGAGAAGCTGGTGTACGAGCTGGTAGCGCGTCGTTTTATTGCAGCCTTTTATCCTGATGCAACCATTTCCAATACCCAGGTGCTGGGCGATGTGAACGGTGTTGAGTTTAAGGCAACCGGCAAACAGTTGCTCGAACCCGGTTGGCGTATTGTGTTTATGGATGGTAAAGAAACAGAGAAAAAGCAGGACGATATCATGCCCGAATTTACGGTTGGTGAAAAAGGGCCGCACGAGCCACTGTTGATCGAAAAGGAAACGCAACCACCAAAGCCGTATACCGAAGCGACCTTATTACGAGCTATGGAAACAGCAGGTAAACAGGTTGATGATGAGGAGTTGCGCGACGCCATGAAGGAGAATGGGATAGGGCGCCCGTCGACCCGTGCTGCTATAATTGAAACCATTACCCGAAGAAAATATATTACTAAGGTGCGCAAAAACCTGCACCCAACAGTAACAGGAGTACAGTTAATTGATACCATCAAAAATGAGTTGCTTAAGTCGGCCGAACTTACTGGTATATGGGAGAAGAAATTAAGAGAGATTGAAAAAGGGCAATACGATGCCGGTGAGTTTATGAACGAGCTCAAGCAAATGGTATCTGATATTGTATTTCATGTGAAGCACGACAGAAGTGAGAAGAAAATTGAAATAGTAACGGAGGAAGAAAAGAAGAAGAAAGCCGCGAAAGAGAAAAAAGCGCCTAAGTCCAAAGAGCTGACATGTCCGAGGTGTAAAGAAGGCGTCATGCTGAAAGGGAAATCGGCTTGGGGTTGCTCCAAATACAAGGATGGTTGTAAAACGCTTATCCCTTTTGAGTTTATGGGTAAGAAACTAAGCGATAAGCAGGTTGAGCAACTGATATTAAAAGGACAGACCGGTAAAATAAAAGGTTTTGTTGAAGGTGATAACAAGGTTGAAGGTGTTGCCAGGTTAAATGCTGAGTTTAATCTGATATTAGAAAAAGCCGAAGCCGCAGTATGGACCTGTCCTGTTTGTAAAGTGGGAACTGTGGTTAAAGGTAAAGCGGCATATGGCTGTAATAACTTCAAAAATGGCTGTCGTTTGCGCATCCCTTTTGAATTTATGGGTAAGAAGCTGACTGAAAAGCAAGTTGAGGCATTGGTGTTGAAACAAAAAACACCTGTTATTAAAGGTTTTGTCAAACCGGATAACCAGGAAGCGTTTAATGGCCGCATCATCATTAACGAGAGTGGACAACTATCTATTGAATAACTATTTCATTAATTTACCCTCTTTTGAACATATTTATCTATTGCCGGACAAATAGATACTACAACTTTGTTTAAGCCTGAGTTCGACCTCAGACCGCATATAAATAGTCAAATAAAATGATCATGAAGAAGCTGTTTTTTGTCTTGCTTATATCCCTGTGTACAATTGTTTCAGCACAGGATAAGCCGCATGTTTTTTTAATAATGACCGATCAGCAACGCGGTGATTGCATCGGAAAAGAGAATCCTCTTATAATAACTCCCAACCTGGATAAACTGGCCAATGATGGCGTTTGGTTTTCTAACGGTTATTCGTCAGTCCCAAGCTGTACGCCAGCACGTGCAGGCTTGTTAACCGGAATGTCGCCGTGGAATCATGGTATGCTTGGTTACTATAAAGTGGCTGAAAAATACCAATATGAAATGCCTCAAATGCTGCGCGATAATGGCTATTATACACTCGGCATAGGTAAAATGCACTGGCACCCGCAGCGCAACCTGCATGGTTTTCATCAAACCATACTGGATGAAAGCGGACGGGTAGAGTCTGATGACTTTGAAAGTGATTACCGAACGTGGTTCAGAGAGCAGGCACCCGGTGTAAATCCCGATGCCACAGGTATAGGCTGGAACGAACACAGGGCAGCGACATATGTGCTGGCAGAAAATCTTCATCCTACCTATTGGACGGCCCAACAGGCTATTGACTTTATTGATGGCTATAAGGAGGATAAACCTTTGTTTATGAAGGTGAGTTTTGCGCGCCCACATAGTCCATACGACCCGCCCAAACGTTTTCTTGACTTATATGAAGGTGTTGATATTCCTGAACCATATATGGGCGACTGGGCTGAAGATTTTGGTGATTATCCCAAAAATAAAGATGCTGCATTTGGCGATTATGGTGTGGATCATGCGGTTAAATCGCGCCGGCATTATTATGCAGCTATTACATTTATAGATGAGCAGCTGGGGCGATTTATTGATGAACTGAAAGAGAAAGGTATGTATGATAATGCCTTGATTATTTTCACTTCCGATCATGGTGATATGCTTGGTGACCATAATCACTGGCGTAAGACCTATGCATATGAAGGATCAACAAAGGTGCCGTTTATACTTAAGTGGCCTTCAAGCCAGTCTGCCGTAGTAACAAAGTCAGCTGAGCAATTGCATTGCGTTGAATTGCGCGATATCCTGCCTACCATGCTTGATGTTATCGGGGCTGAAGTTCCGGCTGAAATGAACGGACAATCAATGATGGATATTGTTGAAGGAGAAGATGCGGGATGGCGCGAATATATTGACCTGGAGCATGCTACAACCTATGATAAGCACAACTATTGGTGTGCTCTTACAGATGGAAAAATGAAGTATATATGGTTTTTTAGAACAGGAGAAGAGCAGTTATTTGATTTGAAAAAAGATAGAGGAGAGGAGCACAGCGTGCTAACTGACCCTGCTTATAAGAAGGACTTAAAACAGTGGCGTAAAAGAATGCTTAATCATTTGAAAGAACGGGGTGAGCCATATGTGACCAAGGGGAAGTTGACTCCTTTTGATAAAAATATTCTGATCAGCCCACATTATCCACAATAGGGCAGGATTTATAAAAAATATTAATTGCGGTATTACCTTTGTTTGGTAGCACCGCTTTTTTTATTTTTGGACATTCATCTCAACACGCATCCTGAGATTTCGATCAGGCATACCTGTATGAGGTGATTATATCAACATGACTAATGAAACATATGAAGTATTTCGCAATTACCCTGATAAGTATATTCATTTCTTTTTCTGCATCTTTTGTGGCGAACGTTATGGCGCAAGAGTCTATTCCTGAAGGAACAGAAAAAACAATTGTGGATGGAAAGGAGTATTATCTGCACAAAGTACGTAAGAGCGAAGGCTTATACCGTATCAGTGTTACCTACGGGGTTTCGCAGAAAGAAATTTTGGAAGAGAATCCTTCTGCAGCTTTTGGCTTAAAGTTGGGGCAAATAATAAAAGTGCCTGTCATTAAAGGACGTAACAGTACGGGAGAACAGCTTCAGAACGAAAAGTATATCTATCATACGGTAGAGCCTGGTCAAACGGTTTTCTATATTGCTAACAAGTATCGGGTTGATAAGCAGGATATATATGATAATAACCCTGGTAGTAAAGAAACCCTGTTACTGGGAACCATCATTAAAATACCAAAACAACAGGTTAATCGTATTGATGAGGCTAAGCGTGAAGATGGTTATTATGTGCATAAGGTTGAACCAAAAGAGACTTTGTATGGCATAGCACGACGCTACCATCTGAGTATTGAAGATATTCTTGCGCATAACGAAGGACTTGAATCTGGTGTGGTAAAGACCGGTACTTATGTGCGAGTACCTGTTGATTCTGTCAATAAAACGCAGCCAACGCCTAAGGAGCAAATAGACGGTAGTGAAGATGCCTTATATTTTTATCACAAAATGAAGCCGGGTGAAACGTTATTCAGTATAGCCGAAAAATTTAATGCCAGACAACATGAAATTGCAGTAGCTAATAGTTCAATTCATGCAAATGATTTACCTGTTGGTTATATCCTCAGAATTCCAAAATCAAGCATTAAGCAAGAAAAAGAAAATAAGTTCTCGGGCGAACCTGGCTTGATAGATCATAAAATTCGGAAGCGTGAGTATTTATACGATATTGTTGAGAAATATGATGTTCCGTCTAATCTTATTGAGAAGGTGAATGAGGCTGCAGGTATTGACTTAAGTGAGTGGCGCAAAGGAATGATTATAAAAGTGCCAACTAAACAATGGGTAGAGCAGTATTATGAATCGGAACGACAGGTTAAAGAAGTTGAATCAGAGGTGAATGTGGGTTCTGTTTTTGCCTTCGAAAAGAAAGAATGTGACAATTACGATTATAGTCTGACTAAACCAACGCTAAAGGTCGCTTTATTGCTGCCTTTTAATGTTGAGGCTACACGTAAGATGAATTTTAAAGAAGAGGAAGTTGATGGCGAAATTATTGAGATAGCCAGAGAGAAGAGACGCTTATCAATGCGCTCAAAAGTGTTTGTTGAGTTTTATCAAGGTACATTATTAGCGCTTGAAAGGCTTAAGCAGGAAGGTGTTAATGTTGATCTGTTTGTTTATGACACAGCACCTGATAGTAGTAAAATTCAGGAAATATTGCAAAAACAGGAAATGCGATATGCTGATTTAATCATCGGTCCGGCTCAATCATCTAACCTGAAGTATGTATCAGATTTTTCCAAAGAGCATAATATACCCCTGGTATTTCCTTTATCAACATTAGACAGACAGATGGATAACAATCCACTATTGTTCCAGGCTAATCCTTCAGACACCCTGGTGTTTGACAAAATGGCTACTCAAATGATTCAAAGCTCACGTGGTAAGCGACTGGTAATGATTCGAACTGAGAGTGTGAACAATGAGTTCGAGCAGCGCTTAAGCCAGATGATTCGTGATAAAGTGTACTGGGAGAGCTTTAAGAATGGCGAAGTGCCTGACTTTGTTGAGTACAAGTTCAAGCAGGATGACTTAGCGAGCCTTGAGCGTATGTTTGATAAGAATAAGGGTAATACGATTATTATACCGTCAAAAGAAGAAGCACAGGTGAACCGCATTGTTACCACTGTAAAGGGAGCTGCTGATAAAACAAAGGCAGATGTAACACTGTGGGGATTGCCGGGATGGATAAAGTTTAATACAATTAATCCTGAAGATATTCATAAGTTGAATGGACACATGTTTAGTTATTATGCGGTAGATTATAACAATGAAATTAATGAAGAGCGTATAATGGCTTATCGTCATTGGTTTAAAACAGAGCCATTCGCCATTTCGCCATTTTTCCAAACAGCTTCAGTCCAGTCAAACATGAGTCGTTATAGTTTATGGGGACACGATGTAACGTATTATTTCATAACTGCCTTGCGCGATTATGGCTCGGACTTCCCACATTGTGTGCAGCACCATACGCCACATACAATTCAGTCGAAGATGAATTATTTACGGGTTTCAAACTGGGGCGGATTCTATAATCATGGATTATTCATATTGAAGTTCAATCCTGATTATACATTGGACATAGAAGAACTACAGTAGTATCTAAAAGATAAGTTTACCCGAAGCTGATAGCATCTCGCTGTCAGCTTTTTTATGCTATCTTTGCACAAATTTTAATGAATGGTTTCAATTAATCAGTTAACAGTTGATTTTGGTGGCTTCAAGTTATTTGAAGACATCTCCTTTTTAATCAATAATAAAGACCGTATTGGTCTGATTGGTAAGAATGGTGCAGGTAAATCAACTTTGCTTAAAATAATATCAGGTCATCAGGAACCTACCACAGGAACAGTATCCATGCCCAAAGGTGTGAAGATTGGGTATTTGCCCCAGCATATGAAATATGATGATACGCGTACTGTTGTTGAAGAGGTGGAGCTGGCGTTTGCTGAACTAAAGGGTTTAGAGAAAAAGATAGCGGATATTAATCTGGAAATTGGAGAACGTACCGATTACGAATCGGAGTCGTATATGGCACTTCTGGATAAATTAAACGAGTATAACGAGCGTTTTAACCTTTTGGGAGGCAGTAACCATGAGGCGCTGATTGAAACCACATTAAAAGGGCTGGGCTTCGAGCGAAGTGACTTTGGCCGCAATACAGGTGAATTTAGTGGGGGATGGCGCATGCGTATTGAGCTGGCTAAAATACTACTTGAGCAACCTGATATTTTCCTTCTCGATGAGCCGACTAACCACCTGGATATTGATTCCATACAATGGTTGGAGGACTTTCTGAAGACTTATAGTGGTGCTGTAGTGCTTATCTCTCACGATAAAGCATTTCTGGATAACATAACCAAGCGAAGTATTGAGATTTCACTAGGTAGAATATATGATTACAAGGCCAGTTATTCGCGGTTTATAGAGCTGCGTAAAGAAAGGCGTGAGCAGCAATTAAATGCTTTTACCAACCAGCAGAAGAAAATTGAGGATACGGAGAAGTTTATTGAGCGATTCAGGTATAAGGCAACAAAAGCTGTGCAGGTGCAATCGCGGATTAAACAACTGGAAAAGCTTGATCGTATTGAAGTTGATGAATTTGACAATTCAGCCCTGAATATTAAGTTTCCACCGGCCCCTCGTTCAGGAACCGTTGTGGTAAAAGGAGAAGAGGTAACCAAGGCTTATGGCGACCTATTGGTGCTTAATGAGGTGGATTTAACCATAGAACGAGGTGAAAAGGTAGCTTTTGTTGGCCGTAATGGTGAGGGTAAGACCACAATGGCCCGCATCATAATGAGTGAATTGGCTCACCAGGGCAAACTGACCATGGGACACAATGTAAAGATTGGGTACTTTGCACAGGATCAGGCTGAGCGACTGGATGAAAGTCATAGCGTTTTTGAAACAATAGACCTGGTTGCTGTTGGTGATATTCGCACCAAGGTTCGCGACTTATTAGGGGCCTTTATGTTTTCGGGAGAAGATGTAGATAAAAAGGTATCGGTATTGTCAGGAGGTGAGAGAACCCGCTTGGCTATGGTGAAATTATTGCTGGAGCCGGTTAACTTGCTTATTCTCGATGAGCCAACCAACCACCTCGATATGCGCTCAAAGGATATACTTAAACAGGCTTTGCGCGATTTTGACGGTACTGTTATTCTGGTTTCACACGATCGCGAATTTTTGGATGGATTGGTTGATAAGGTATACGAGTTTCGTCATAAAAAGATAAAAGAACACCTGGGGGGAATTTACAGCTTCCTGGAGAAAAAGAAGATGGAGAACCTTAACGAACTGAATGCATCGATAGCTTCAAAAAAGAAGGAGTCGCCAAAGCAGGAGAGTTCAAAAGGTAAACTGTCATTTGAAGAGCGTAAAGAGCTTAATAAACAGATTAAAAAGGCTGAGCGCCAGGTTGAGCAAAGCGAAGCAAATATTGCAAAGCTTGAAGAGAAAATTGAAGAATTAAATGAAAAGATAAGTCTGCCTGAGAATGCCTCTGATTCAAGCTTATTTACGGAATATAAAGAAACGGAAACCACTTTAGAAGCTGAAATGACAAAGTGGGAAGAAGCTAACGAAACATTAGAGGGGCTGCAAAATCAGAAAGCAGAACTGGATTAGCAGTGTAATATTCTAACAGTTACTCAAAACGGGCCAATAAATATACAATTTACAATTATGTCAAAGCAAGAGAAGGAACAACAAATGATATTCGGTATTCGTGCCGTACAGGAAGCTATTAGTGCAGGTAAAGAGATTGAAAAGGTGATGATAAAGAAGGGATTACAAGGAACGCTCTTTCAAAGCTTTCTGGATGTCGTTCGTTCAAACAACATTCCTTTTCAGTTTGTGCCTATTGAAAAACTGAATCGTATCACCAGGCAAAATCATCAGGGAGTTATTGCCATGATTTCACCTGTAACGTATCAGGATGCTGAGCAGTTAATTCCAACTCTTTTTGATGAAGGTAAAGATCCGTTTGTATTAGTTCTTGACCACATTACCGATGTACGTAACTTTGGTGCAATAGCCCGTACCGCGGAATGTGCAGGCGTTGACGCAATAATTATTCCTGAAACAGGCGCGGCAGCTGTTACATCAGATGCCATTAAAACTTCGGCAGGTGCCTTGCATTCAATACCGGTTTGTCGTGTCAGAAGCCTTATCTCAACTGTTGAGTTCCTGCAAAATAGTGGCTTAAAGGTTGTAGCTGCAACTGAGAAAGGTGCTATCGATTACGATAAAGCCAATTATAGGGGGCCAATTGCTTTAGTTATGGGTGCAGAGGATAGGGGTGTAAATCCTAAAATATTAACTGCTGCCGATATAAAAAGCAGAATTCCGATTCTAGGAGATATTGAGTCGCTTAACGTATCCGTAGCTGCAGGTATTTTAATGTATGAAATTGTTAAGGTTAGGGAATAATTTAACGGTTTTGTAAGTTTTAATTGATATAAAGTTAAAATTTAACATTTCTACCGTTTTCATGTTAGAATACCTGTAAACACTAGGAATTAGACAAAACAATTACACTTTTTTAGTCAGGAAAAACAGGCCTTTCATCCGGAAAAATTTGATTTTTGTCATATCTTTTCTAAATTCGGTAAGTTTTGCGATGAGAAAATTCAATTTTTAAATCAAAAGCAAGGCTTATGATTCACAAGGAAAGAGTCCTGAAGGCGCTGAACCACGAACAAGCGGATCGAGTGCCATTTTTCTACTGGGACGTCCCTGAGTTTGGTGTTAAGTTGATGGAACACCTGGGGTTTCAAAATCGTGATCAATTATTGGAGTATCTGGATGTTGACTTTCGTTGGGTTGAACCAGATTACGTAGGAAAAGAATTAGTGGGGGATGATGGTCTGTCAAAGACCGATATATGGGGAGTTGGTTATTCAAAAGTTAATAAAGGTAGCTTTTCGTTCTGGGAAGCCACCAGGTTTCCTTTGGAAGGACAAACAGACCCGGCTGTGTTGGAAGATTTTAACTGGCCTACAACCGAATTGTTCGATTTTGATTCGTTACCAAAGAAAATCGAAAAGTACAAAGACTACGCTGTAATGTCGGCTCCCGGATATTCATCGCCGGGTTTGTTCCGTATTATTCAGCGTTTACTGGGACGTGAAGCATTTTTGGATGTTATAATGTTTCACCCTAAATTCTTCGAAGCTCTAACACAAAAAGTTAGTGAGTTCTATTTAGATTTTATCTCTAAGTTTTTTGACAAAGCGAATGGAGGCGTTGATTTTATCAGAATTGCTGATGACTTTGGTTCTCAATCTGGTTTAGCAATCAGTAATGACATTTGGGAACAGTATTGTAAGCCAACAATTGAAGCTTTTGTCAAAATTCCACGAGAAAATGGTGTGAAGTTCTATATGCATTCATGCGGGGGGGTAAGGAAATTATTACCCGAATTTATCAGTTTGGGTGCTGATGTTCTGGATCCTATTCAAACCAGGGCCAATGGTATGGAGCCTGGAGGATTGAAAGAAGATTTTGGCAGGTATATCACTTTTTCAGGAGCACTGGATGAAGAGTTATTGCTGCGCAAGGGAACTGAGCAACAAGTAAAAGATGGTGTCAAGCATCTGCTGGATACCATGGCCCCGGGTGGAGGTTTTATTTTAGGACCTTCTCACAAACTAAAGGTGGAAACACCTGTAGAAAATGTGGTAGCTATGTATGAAGCTGCCAAAGAATGGAGATTTTAAACGTTTATAATTAATCGCATTACTTGGCCTTGTTTCATGAGTGGTGAAACAAGGCTTTTTTTACATTAGACCAATTTTATTTCAAAGTGCGACTTATCCGCAATATGCATTTGAAAATCTATTGTTAATTGAAATTACTTCAAAACAAGTAACTTCGTTACTTCATCTCAACTCCCAGAAAGGTACTCTCATAAACAGAGTCTACCTATTTATACGTTATTGCTATTACGGTACTGCTTTGGTGTTTGACCCACATGCTGTTTAAAGTACTTACTAAAGAAGGATTGATTGGGAAAATTTAAATGATCTGCAATCTGCATAATGTTCATATCGGTAAAGCTCAGTAAGGTTTGGGCCTCCAGTACCATGTAATTATTAATCCATTCGGCAGCTGTCATCCCACTCACATCTTTCATTATAGCAGATAAATACTTAGGCGTAAGACCTAACTTTTTGGCATAAAAACCAACACCATGCTCTTCTCTGAAATGTACTAACAACAACTCTGTGAAATTCATAAAATAATATTCCTTACTCTTGGTTTTTACAGTTATTGAGCGCACCCCAAATTCGTCCAGATCATCTGCCAATTTATTGACCAATGAATTGATCAAACCCTTAACAATGTCTTTTTTCCTAATGCTATCATCTTCATTAAGCAAAACAGACAATAAATTAAAGTACTGCAAAATCAGCTTCACACTGGCATGCGCCACCTGAAAGCAAGGGTGAATGCGCACATAGCCATAATAAGGCAATATCTCCTTCAAATTCAGGCTGATACTCCTTATGTAATCCATGGAGAGGATAAAGGTATAACCCTCAAAATCGTTGCTAATATGTTTAAGGCCAATGGTATTTTCGGGTAAGCTAATGAGGTACATATCTTTTGACAACTCCCATTCTTTAAGGTTAATCGAAATTCTGGCTGTTCCTTTTAAACACACCAAAAAAACAATAGCATCAACCCTGAGAGGAAAGGTAAACAAATCTATATAATCAGGTAGGTTAGGCGAAATTATAATATCGCGCCCCAGGCCACTCCCTAGCTTATTCTGTAACAGTTGTTCAATGGATACATTGTAAAGGATTTTATTATTCATCGGCTTAGCTTTCTGCTAAAATAGCGAATAAGACCATCAAATTTCGACCTTTAGAACATTTTATTGACATTTTAGAGCTAGAATGGATGAGCTGAGCTCCTTAGTTTTGCAGCATAGAATATCTCAAAAAAGAAATCTAGTTATTTAATTATAAACAAAAAGGAAGTTCTAGTATGAGAAAGACAGTTGCTCTTGCAATTATTACAAGCGGATTAATACTTTATTCCTGTTCATCAAAAAGTAGCAAAACAGAACAAAACAAACACGATATCTATGTCAAAACTTACACTCTTAACACTGAGGAAGGTAAGGCCAATAAGAATTTCGTTGGTGTTGTACAAGAAGATATAGCAGCAGCTATAAGTTTCCCACTTGCCGGTAATATTGCTAAGTTGAATGTTAGCGAAGGGCAATATATTCAGAAAGGTCAGATTTTGACACAACTGAATCCCTATAGTTTAGAAAATGCGCATAAAGCTACGCTGGCTACTCTTATGCAGGCAGAAGATGCTATGAAAAGAGTTCAGATGCTATACGATAAACAGAGCCTTCCGGAAATTCAATACATTGAAATGCTCTCTAACCTTGAACAAGCTAAGGCTGCAGAAGCCATTGCACGAAAAAACCTGAAGGACAGTAAGCTTTATGCCCCTTTTAGTGGCATGATTGGTCGTATCTCCATTGAAATGGGCGAAAACGTATTACCAAACCAAACTGTGTTGACCTTACTAAAAATTGACAAGGTAGCTGTTAAAATTTCAGTGCCTGAAAAAGAAGTCAACCGTATACAACTAGGCCAGCAAGCAAGCATTAAAGTATCGGCTGCCAATGAACAAACCTTCACAGGCGAGGTGTTTGAAAAAGGCATCGTGGCCGACCCCATATCACACACTTATCCTTTACGAATTAGGGTGGCAAATCCTAATGACATCTTATTGCCCGGCATGGTGAGCGATGTGACCATTACAGATACACAATCGACCCAAATACTGACCATCCCTAACCGATGTGTTTTAAGAGATGGGGCGGGCAATTTCTTTGTCTGGAAAGTCATAAACAAACAAGCCCACAAACAAATTATTCAAACAGGATCTCAGAGAACAGGTGGTGTTGAGGTGACCAAAGGCTTGTTGCCAGGAGATGAAGTCATCACTGATGGTTACCAAAAAGTGTCGAATGGATTAAATGTTGTGGTTCTATGAGAAGAAAGATAAGTTATATAGAGACGGTCATGCGTCAACATCGCCTTATGTTCTTTTTTATAGGCATTCTCTCCCTTTTTGGCGTTTATGCATTACTTGAAATGCCCAAACAGGAATTCCCAACTTTTACCATTCGCCAAGGTGTTGTAGTTGGGGTTTACCCAGGTGCAACATCTGCCCAGGTTGAAGAACAACTGGCCAAGCCATTGGAAAACTTCCTGTTTACCTACAAAGAGATCAACCGCGATAAAACCTACTCCATGTCGCGTGACGGAATTGTGTATGTAATGGTAGAACTGGAAGATTACGTCAACGATAAAGACGAGGTATGGTCGAAAATAAAGCATGGTATCACCTTATTTAAAGCGCAATTACCACAGGGGGTATTAGCTGTTATTGCCAACGATGACTTTGGAGATACCTCAGCGCTGTTGATTGCCCTTGAATCGGATACCCGCTCCTATCGTGAGCTGGAAGACTTTGCAGAGATATTGGAAAATAAAATGCGACGATTAAAGTCAGCATCCAACTTTCGCCGCTATGGACTGCAGAGTGAACAAATCAGCGTGTATTTAGACCGTGATAAGCTGGCCACCTATGGTATCAACTTTACAACACTGGCCACTAACTTGTTTACGCAAGGGCTCATTACCTCATCGGGCATCATTGAGACGAACGATGCCAATATACCTATCCATTTTTCACCTGTTTATGACTCTGAACAAGAGGTAGCCGAGCAAATTATTTATTCCGATCCAGAAGGCAACATAATTAAGTTAAAGGATGTAGCCACCGTTAAAAAGGAATATAAAAAGGCCACCAGCTACACAAAAAACAATGGTAAGAAAACTATTATCCTCTCTACGGAAATGCGGGAAGGCTTTAACATTGTTGAGTATGGCAGCGATGTGGATGATATACTGGCCGAGTTTAGCGAGCTTATTCCGGCCGATGTTAATGTGGAACGCATAGCCGACCAGCCAAAAGTGGTAGGCGTTTCAGTTAAAGACTTTTTGCGCGATTTGGTTTTAGCCATCGTCATCATCATATTGGTTATGATGATACTGTTTCCGTTTCGTTCAGCCGTTATTGCCTCTACCACCATCCCCATCACTGTATTTATCACCATTGGCATCATGTATTTCCTGAAGATTCCGCTCAATACGGTGACTTTAGCTGCACTCATTGTGATACTGGGAATGATTGTTGATAACTCAGTAGTGGTTATTGATGCTTATTTAGAATATTTGGAGAACGGCGTTTCAAGATGGTATGCGGCTGTGCTAAGTGCTAAAACCTATAGTGGAGCCATCTTTCTGGCCACCATCTCACTGTGTACCATTTTCCTGCCTGTATTGGCTATATTTACAGGTATCTGGGTCGATTTTGTGCGACATTTCCCCTGGACTTTCAGTCTGGCTTTGATGGTGTCTTTCTTATTAGCCATGTTTTACATCCCTTTTCTTGAATATCTGCTGATAAAGAAAAAACCAGCTGGCAAAAAGAAAAAGTTCAACCTCAATCAATACATCCAAAAGATTTATGTTGCCGGACTCGATTGGACCTTTCGCTGGCCAAAGCTAACGCTTTCGATGGTGGCAGGCATTGTGCTTTTATCAGTATACGTATTCTTCTCGCTGGACCAACGCATGTTCCCTTTTGCCGACAGAGACCAGTTTGCTGTTGAAATTTATCTGCCGCAAGGTACACCTGTTAATCAAACCGAACAAGTGACTGACAGTCTGTACAACATATTGGAAAAGGATGAACGGGTTAAATCCATTACGTCGTTCGTTGGTATGTCATCGCCTCGTTTTCAAGCTACTTATGCCCCTAACCTGGGCGGTGAAAACTTTGCACAATTTATCGTGAATACAACATCGATTGAAAATACTGTTGAGATATTAGATGAGTACGCCAATAAATTCCACAATTACTTTCCCGATGCTTACATTCGGTTTAAACAGCTGGACTACCAGTTGGCACAAATACCAATTGAAATAAGGCTATCGGGTTATGATATAAGTGAATTAAGAAACCAGGCCGACACCATTATAAGTGAGCTATCAGAATTAGACGCACTGGTATGGTTACACACCAATTACGAAGAGGCACTGCCATCGATGGAAGTTAACCTGAATACTGCAGAAGCTTCGCGACTGGGCATTGTCCGTAACGTGGCCGATTTAGAACTGACCAGCTACTACACCGGCATACCAGTTGGTACAGTATGGGAAGAGGATTATCCATTATCGGTAGTCGTGAAAACTCAAAAAGAGGAAACTTTCGACCAGCCCGATGAAGTAGGTGATATCTATATTTCAACCATGATACCTGGTACCGCCGTACCACTACGACAAATTGCCGATGTGAAACCGGTATGGAACGAAGGGCAAATTGTACGACGCAACGGCATACGCACTATTAGTATTATTGCTGACGTGAAACGAGGGTACAGTGAGAATATCACCTTTCAAAAAGTAAGAGACATTGTTGAAACAAAAATAGTACCAACACTTCCCAAAGGTATTGATTATGAATATGGCGGCATGTATGAGGGCGATATGGAAATTGTACCATCCATTGTTGAGGTCATCATTATTTCCATCATCATTCTGTTCCTGTTTTTGCTTATAAAATTTAAGAAAATAAATGTAGCATTGGCTGCCTTGCTTTCGCTCACCTTAGTTCTTCCGGGCACCTCCTTTGGGTTATGGGCTTCTGGAACACAAATTAGTATGACTTCGATTTTGGGTATCATCAGCCTTTTTGGTATCACTATCCGAAATACGATACTCATTTTTGAGCATGCCGAGGATTTACGAATCAATAAAAAAGTACCGGTTCGCCAGGCAGCTTATGATGCCGGATTGAGGCGCATGGTGCCTATCTTCCTGACATCGGCTACAACGGCTATTGGTATTATCCCGATGATACTGGCCAATACATCGCTGTGGTCGCCCATGGGAATTGTAATTTTCTGGGGAACCAGCTTTTCAATGGTACTATTGGTCTTATCACTTCCGGTAATGTACTGGAGGGTATTTGATAAAATGAAAGTCAAGACTATCAACTACAAATAGCTAAAAAAATGTAATGATGCAAGCATCTACATTCATGAATAACTGGAAAAAAATGACACATGAAACAAATTATATATTGCATATTCCTCTGCTTACAATTTATGCCGGTACAGCTAAGGGCACAAGTCTACACGCTTGAAGCCTGTAAAGATTCTGCCCTGATAAACAATATCGACATCAAAAACAAAGCATTGGACATAAAAGCTTCTGAGCAGGTTAAAAAAGCGGCTTTTACCAATTATTTTCCACAGGTAGAGGCTTCGGCTTTTGCCTATAAATTTAGCGATGCGCTGATAGAGATGGATGTGCCGGCAATGGACCTGCCGGTTTACGATGGTAATCCTCAGAACCTACCTATAGCCACGCAGTTTGCCCATTTTCCGGGCATGCCTATGTCGATGATTGAAAAAGGTAACATTGCAATGGCCACAGCCACTCAGCCGCTTTATGCAGGCCGGCAAATTGCCAATGGCAATAAACTGGCTAACATCGGCATTGAGGTGAATGAAATCCAGTTAAAATCCATCCGAAAGGAAATATTGCTGGAAACCGAGCGACAATACTGGCAGATTATTTCTTTGTATGAAAAAAAGAAAACGCTTGAAAGCTACATAGCACTTCTGGATACATTGCATCAGAACGTAAGTATTAGTGTGAAAGCCGGTATGATTACCCGCAATGATTTGTTAAAGGTTCAGCTACAACAAAATGAGCTACAGATGAATTTGAGCAAACTAACAAATGGTATTGAGCTGGCGCAGATGGCTTTTTGTCAGTACACCGGCATTGAATATCAACCGGACATATCGTTTAACGACCAGATTATCATCGACAAAAACCCGGAGGAATACTTCATCAACCATCATGAGGCTCTTAGAAACCGCGAAGAGTATCTGCTGCTGCAAAAAAGTACCGAGGCCGAACAATATAAAACCAAGTTGCAACGCGGTGAGTTTTTACCACAGGCAGCGGTTGGTGTTGGCGCCATGCACTTCGATATTATGGACGATAGCGGAAGTAATGTGGCCATGGCCTTTGGTACCATTAGCATTCCTATATCGGGCTGGTGGGAAGGCAAACATAAAATGAAAGAGCGTAAGCTGAGGGAAACCCAAAACACCAACATGGTGCACAATACCAATGAGCAGTTGCTATTGCAGATGCAACAGGGATATAACAATTTAGATGAAGCCTTTACTCAAGTTACATTATCCGAAACTTCGGTTGAGCAAGCGCGTGAAAACCTGCGTTTGAACCAAAACAACTATGAGGCAGGCATGGTTAATGTGTCTGACATGCTTGAGGCACAGGCACAGTTGCAGCAGTCGCTGGATGCCCATACCGAAGCGCAGACACAATATCGCATCGCCAAGATGCATTACCTAAGGATTACAGGTAGATAAAACATAGCTACTCCAGACTTATTTGTTTCCACCCTATAAGTAAATATCCTGAAGAGCCTGATTTTGTATCAGGCTCTTTTTTTAGAAAACCTTCATCTGCTTTGTGGTTATTATAACTTGCTAAGCATCTCAATGATGCTCAATAAGTGTTTCTTCATTTAATTGTATTTTAGAAGTTCATCCACTTGTGGCTGCAAAGAGCTATTATTCAAGCCTAACACTAGGTGCAGGGGCATAGGTATTTAGCCAATGCGTGGAAGCGCTATCTACATTCTGAAATATTGCCTTAAAGACAAAATCGTATCAGGATTGGTTGCATGAACGCAGTAAAATGAGGCCTGTCTTTTGTCAAATATTAAATCAAGGCCTGAAATGCTGATATGTGATTAATCCCAAACGAACCTTTCGTCATAGTCTATCTGATAATGTTGGTAAAACTTTAAGCCTCCTTATATTTATTAATTTGCTGTTTGGTTGATTAATTAAAGTTTTTGTCTTAGCTGCATTATTCCTATCTTTGCGGCCGCTAATTCATTATCCTTTTATGACTGTTTGATAAACAGTTAAATCCCCAAAGTATTAATATCGTTAGTGCATTTATTTTTTAAATGCATTCTGGTGTTGTAGTAACTTAAAATAACTATACATGACTTTTTTTAAAGAGCTGATTCACGGTTCAAGTATTAAAAATGAAATTTTATCAGGTATAACTGTGGCCATTGCCCTTGTTCCTGAGGCAATTGCGTTTTCATTTATTGCAGGTGTTGATCCGCTTATCGGACTATATGCAGCTTGTATAATGGGATTTTTCACTTCATTGTTAGGGGGGCGCCCTGGAATGATTTCAGGTGCAACAGGGGCTATTGCTGTTGTTGTGGCTGCAACTGTACAAACCTATGGAGAAGCTTATTTATACCCAACCATTATATTAGGTGGTATCATGCAAATGGCTGTTGGGGCTTTACGACTTGGTAAGTTTATCCGTTTGGTGCCACACTCTGTCATGCTTGGATTTGTAAATGGTCTTGCCATTGTAATTTTCATGGCTCAATTCCCTATGTTTGGAAGCGATGCTTCAGGTGTGTTTGCTTATTATACAGGCACTAAATTATTCACTTTATCAGCTCTGGTGGCATTAACCATTATAATCATGGTTGTTTTACCACGATTTACCAAAGCTATTCCATCGGCATTAGTTGCGATATTAGTGATTGCCGGTTTATCATTTATTCCAGGTATAGAAACCCCTACTGTGTTAAATCTTCTGAAAGGAAAATCAATGCAGGGTGGTTTGCCATCAATCTTCACCGACTATCCGGCAGACCTGTTTAGTATGTCAACCTTAAAGATTATCTTTTTGCCCGCATTGAGTGTGGCAGGAGTTGGTCTGATCGAAAGTCTTTTGACTCTTACCATCATCGATGAACGTACTGATACACGTGGAAGTGGTAATCGCGAGAGTATGGCGCAGGGTATTGCCAACTTTATTTCCGGCTTGTTTGGAAGCATGGGTGGTTGTGCCATGATTGGTCAGAGTATGATTAATATTAATTCTGGTGCCCGCGGTCGCCTGTCCGGTTTAGTGGCGGCAATTACCTTGTTGATGTTTATTATGTTTCTATCGCCTATTATTGAGCAAATACCGGTTGCAGCACTTATTGGAGTGATGTTTATGGTTGCCTACGGTACATTTGAATGGTCAAGTATTAAAAACTTCAAAAAGACACCTTTTGCTGATTTTCTGATTATGATTATTGTAGCGCTGGTAACGGTTGTTTTCCATAACCTGGCATTGGCAGTTGCCATCGGTGTTGTGTTATCTGCTCTGTCCTTTGCCTGGGATCATGCTACAGGTATACATGCTCGTCGCCGGACAGATGAGAATGGTATTAAGCATTACGATATTCACGGACCATTGTTTTTTGGCTCAACCACTGCTTTTGCCGAAATATTTGATGCCAAAAATGATGAGAACAGGATTATTGTTGATTTTGAAAGTAGCCGGGTGGTTGATCAAAGTGGGATAGAGGCCATCAGAAAGCTGAATGATAAATACCAGGAGCTAGGTAAAGAAATTTCGTTTGTCAACCTTTCAAAAGGTTGTAAAGACTTGCTGGCTACTGCCAAGATAGATATTTCGATTGACCCGGATAAGCGGAAGTTTATGGTTGTTTATGACGCATAGGCTTAACTAACCTGAGTTCGATTTAAATTTCATATCTCAGGTTAACTAAATAACTTTAAATAAAATAGCCGGTGGAATGATTCTTCACCGGCTATTTTACATTTAT
Organism: Bacteroidales bacterium; assembly: GCA_022361295.1. Lineage (GTDB taxonomy): Bacteria > Bacteroidota > Bacteroidia > Bacteroidales > Marinilabiliaceae > Carboxylicivirga. The sequence goes on along the minus strand of JAKSBD010000320.1, from coordinate 1,008 downwards.
ATCTAAAGATGACTAAGGCATTGTTATGGTCGCGGTCGTGTTGATTCCATTTGAGATAATATGGTTACTGGCGACATGTAAACCTCTGATTTAAAGCTTTTGTATTCTTCACAGGCATCTGAATGGTGCAGTACATATGATGCCCACTCATAAAGGTGCTGACCGAAACCGGCTGCAATCGTTAAACTATCTGTATAGTGTTCAACCTTTTTCTTTCCGTTTTGCGACAAATATTGAAAACCGCGCTCCATTACACCTGTTACTTTGCGACTTTCGTAATCGCGTATGTGCATTAGTTCATGTGCAAATAGACCAACACGTGCATCAGAAGGAACGTCTTTTAAATGTACTCCCTTAAAAGACTCTTTTTTATTCACCAATATGACATAGCGTCGATTTCTTTTTCCCATTAGTAATGACAAAAAGTGCGGACGTGCGGCCATAGTTGTTTTCAACTTTTTGCTCTTAATTTTTATTTTGCAATTATGAAGGTCGGCAAATTCCTGATAGGGTATCATAAAATCAGTAAGGTATGCACTGTTAAATGTTGTGTCGACCTTTAAATTTCCAATTTTATTGTAACGTTTGATCTTTGTGTCAACGGCATTTTGAGCCGTAACTATCGAAGAGATAACTAAACCTGTAACTAATCCAACCCATTCTTTCAACACCATATCCTACAAGTTTTTAGTATGTATTTATGTATTTTGATGCCGAAATGTTACGGATTTGATGTTAAAAAATGTAAAACATATCATAAGTGTCAATAAATGAGCTATTAATAAAGTCTGTTTTTATTCTGAATATACTTTCATATAGTACCAGATATATAACTTATGGAGGTATTAATAATTGTGAATGACTCTTCCTGGATAAAAAAAGTCATTATTATTTGATAATTACGCCACCCACGGAAAAAACAAGCATTATTATTTGATAATTACTTCATCCACAGAAAAAAGAAGCCATTATTATTTGATATTTACTTCATTCACGGAAAAAAAGAAG
>JAKSBD010000603.1 GCA_022361295.1 Bacteroidales bacterium | reverse complement strand
CACCCCTACCCTCAGTTCATCCAAAGACTTTTCAACGTCAACTGGTTCGGTCCTCCACTGTGTGTTACCACAGCTTCAACCTGACCAAGGGTAGATCACACGGTTTCGCGGCTACTCCCACTGACCATAGCGCCCTATTCAGACTCGCTTTCGCTTCGGCTTCGACCCTTAAAGTCTTAACCTTGCCAGTGAGAAGTAACTCGTAGGCTCATTATGCAAAAGGCACGCTGTCACCGATTAAATCGGCTCCAACCGCTTGTAGGCGCACGGTTTCAGGTACTTTTTCACTCTTCTGTTCGAAGTGCTTTTCACCTTTCCCTCACGGTACTGGTTCTCTATCGGTCTCTCAGGAGTATTTAGCCTTGGCAGATGGTCCTGCCGGATTCACACAGGATTTCACGTGTCCCGCGCTACTCAGGATACTCGCCTCGCTTAAAAAATTACGTGTACCGGACTATCACCGTCTCTGGTTACTCTTTCCAAAGTATTCCACTTCTTTTTTATTTGATTATGCAAGTCCTACAACCCCAAAATTGCCTGAACAAATTTGGTTTGGGCTAGTTCCCGTTCGCTCGCCACTACTTAGGAAATCACTCTTGTTTTCTTCTCCTCCGGGTACTTAGATGTTTCAGTTCCCCGGGTTTGCCTCCTTGCGGATACTATATCTTCAATATAGTGGGTTGTCCCATTCGGAAATCTGCGGATTAATAGTTATTTGCACTTCCCCGCAGCTTATCGCAGCTTATCACGTCCTTCATCGCCTCTGAGAGCCTAGGCATCCCCCGTACGCCCTTATCTACTTTCTTTTACACACACCTAGTTGGTGTCTATGATTTTGATTTGTGTTGCCAATATGTCAATGATCGTTTTGCTAATTAATAGCTTGTGGAGAATATCGGAGTCGAACCGATGACCTCCTGCGTGCAAGGCAGGCGCTCTAGCCAGCTGAGCTAATCCCCCAGTTTGATGTGCGATTTTTGATGTTCGATGTATGATGTGATTTACAGCTTGTAAATCTTAAATCATAATTCATAAATCATCAATCATACATCCGTATGGTAGTCCCGGGCAGACTTGAACTGCCGACCCCTACATTATCAGTGTAGTGCTCTAACCAACTGAGCTACGGGACTGTTGCAGTGTCTTCCCAGTGGATTTATGACTTTCGATTTATGATTTATGATGGTTGATTTATAATGCTTTTATACATCTCGTAAATCTTAATTCATAATTCATATATCATCAATCATACTTCCTTTCTGGATTTGCTTGACGCTGTGTTTTAAGTAGTCAGTAGTAAATAAACAGTGGTCAGTTGTGATTCACATGCTGCAAATCATATTGATACTTGACACTTGCTACTTTGTACTTAGCTTTTATGAATAGTACTAAAAAAGGAAAAAGTAAAAGCCTAAAACCGGCTATTAAAAATTTCTCCAGAAAGGAGGTGTTCCAGCCACACCTTCCGGTACGGCTACCTTGTTACGACTTAACCCTAGTTACCAGATTTACCCTAGGCCGCTCCTTACGGTCACAGACTTCAGGTACCCCCGGCTTCCATGGTTTGACGGGCGGTGTGTACAAGGCCCGGGAACGTATTCACCGCGCCATGGCTGATGCGCGATTACTAGCGAATCCAGCTTCACGAAGTCGGGTTGCAGACTTCGAT
>JAKSBD010000270.1 GCA_022361295.1 Bacteroidales bacterium | reverse complement strand
ATTAAGTTCAATGAAAGAGCGATGCTTATTTATTTATGCAGAACAAGTTGATTCAACATGGCATCTTCATTACTTGTTAAAAATGAAACTATATGATGACAGAGATTACTATAGGGTTTATACGGGAGGAATACCTTTAATGAACGCAGATATTAATACTATTTTAAAAAAGTATGATTGGCATATACCTAAGGACTTAAATGACTTTTACAAAATACATAATGGATTTGGAGAGATTTATAATGCGAATTTTGTCATGAGCAATAATGACATAAGGGTAATGGGAGAAATGATGAATCCAATTTGCAAAGAACAGAATTCATTCCCTGAGAATTATAAGTTTGATGATTTACTTGAGTTTTTCCCTGATGGGGCTGGTAATGCACAATGCTTTTATCGTTACAAACCAATTAATAATTTGACTGTTGATTGGGACCATGAGACTTGGGAAATTTCAAATCAAATGGGATTTTTTGAATTTATAAATCAAAGGATGTCAGAAATTGACGAGGAATAATTACATTTACAACACGCTGCCATAGCGCATTTCGGGGTATGCGCATTTTGGTTCGTCCACAGCTTCGGCAACCAACGCCAAATCGCTGATTTATGAATAAAGTGTTTTGTTTTTATAGGTGTTCATGATTTTCAATTGGCTTTTAAAATGAAAAGATAAAAACAAATAAAAGATTTGGCTCAGTGGAGTATTGGAAGGTTTGGTTCGTTAAATCGCCATACGCTTCATCTAGCCAACCGTTAGCCCCCATTAGATGCAAAGACTTAACGCATTAATATTATTAACGATACTTATTAGTTTTTCCATAAGTGGACAAATTAATGAAAGTATAAAGCAGATTGTTACCAGATACCCTACATCAATTTCTAACTGCGAAAAGATTGCTAAGAGAATAAACTCTGATTTCAATAGCGAACATGACAAGTTAGGAGCTATTTATGTTTGGATTACATCCAATATTTCATACGATGTTAAATCAGCCAATTCAAAAAAGAAAAAAGACAGATACACTTATTCATATCGAACCAAAGAAGAAAAAGCAAGAAAAGAAAAGAGGTATAACAATAAAACTATCAAAAGAACACTAAGAAAACGAAAAGCAGTTTGCGACGGCTACTCAAGATTATTTAAGAGGTTATGTGATTTAACAAATATCGAGTGTGTAATTGTTACTGGTACCTCAAAGACTAAGAAAAGTGAAATAGGAAAATCACCTAAAAGAAACAGACACGCATGGAATGCTGCAAAGGTTAATGATAGATGGGAGTTAATTGATGTCACATGGGGGGCTGGATATGTTGAATCCAAGAAGTTCTTTAAAAGATATACTGAAGATTACTTTTGCAGTAATCCAGAAATGTTTTTTCTCAAGCACTATCCTAAAGATACAAGGTGGTTATTTACAAAGAAAACTAAAGAGGATTTTGCCAATTTGCCATTGTATTATTCAAGCTACTACAAGTCTGAGATTAAATTTAATAGCTCACACAGTGGAGTTATTGAATCTGTGGAAAATGATTTAGTACATTTCAAGGTAGACGCAAATGGAGAATTGCCATATTTGACTTATGCTTTTAATAATGATAAATACTCAAAAAAACCTGACATCGAATATAATGCTGATGAGATTCTTTTCTCCATACCTCTTGAAAATAGAAAAAAGGGATATCTCACATTGTATTATAGGCACAAGGCAATAGTGACATATAAATTAAATCTAAGATAAAAACGGGGGCTAACACGCTAGTATAAAGCATATGGCGTTCACAGTATTTTGGAGGTTTGTCAGGGAATTTGAACACTGCCAAATCTTTGATTTGGCTTTAGAAATGAAAAGATAAAAACAAATAAAAGATTTGGCTCTGTGGGGTTTTGGAAGGTTTGGTTCGTTAAAGTGCCAATCGCTTCATCTAGCCAACCGTTAAAAAAAGTCTCACCAAACCCAGGTAAAAATGACATATTACTATTTGAGCTTAGTGTTATTTGTCTAAATATCTTTTAGCCAAAAACTTCACTTCTGTGTTAAGCGCCCCATTCAACCATTGCTTTAAGAATAGGCTTGAGTGATAGTCCCGAAGATGTAAGTTCATATTCTATCCGAACAGGTCTCTCGTTATACAGATTTTACTTAAGTTTATTGAGGATGACTGTTTTGGGATATTGCTTGGTTGTAATAGGATAAAAAGCAAGGGTTAAATGACTCATCTTTGTAATGTAATTATTAATCACTTAAAACTTTGAGTCATGAGAACTTTAAAATCAATTATCGCATTAAGTCTTTTTATATTTGGTTTAACATTAACATCATGTAGCAATGATGACAAATACCTAAATCCATCACCACCTATTGCACCTCCAATTGAGGCTGATGTTGAGAATCCTATAGAGCATCCGCCAACCATGCCACCAATTGAGGCTGATCCACAACACCCAATTGAGCGTCCAGATGTTGAAAACCCGGTAATATCTTCACCTGAGAATCCAATTGAACCGATTCCGACTAATCCAATTGAACCAGGAAAGAGCCCTGCATGATAAAAATGTTTTTGAATCCCTGAGTCAATATACATGACTCCGTATATAATCAAAGGTTACTAGCTCATGTAGTTTGTGACCTTTTTTACTAAGCATCTATATTTATGCAATTAAAGTGTCAAACAGAAATAACCTCTTTAGGATTGATACCTTTTATCTTTTTAAACATATCAGAAAATTTAGATAGGTTGGAGTAGCCTAAATCATAACCCACTTCACTTACCGAATATTCTCCGGTTTTTAATCTTCGGTAAGCTTCATCCATTTTAGCATGGGTGTAAAATTTATAAATCGATGTATTGAACAAGGTTTTAAAATCGCGATTAAGCTTAGACACACTTATGGCAAATTCCTGTGCTATATCTTCAACCTTAATGGAAGAAGTAAGGGATTGTAGCAGTTTATTTTTAATGGCTGCCAAACGAAGAAAGTCATCCTGATGTAATCCGTTCAGTTGTTCATCATCCATTTGTTCCATCGCTTTAAGTATCACAGCTAAAACTTCTAAACCCCTGGCTTTCATTAAGGCTTTATGTGCATATCCGCCCTTGTTAAAAAAGAAAATATCGTTGATTAGCCTGGTAACCTCATTAGGTGTTGCAAAATGATAAGCCACACCATTTTCTTTCCCAAACATTTTTTCAATTAATGGTAAAGCCTCCTGGAAATTAATTTTTAAATCCGCTTTAGAGAATTTAAAAGATATTGACCTGTAATGAATATTGGCCGGAAATTCGGCTTTAATGGGAATCATACCATCATAAAAAAATACACCGATGGTACTTTCAGCCTCTACATTTTTGCTTTTATCTTCGTACGATTGCACATACTCACCATCATTAATAATAACCATATGCAAATAATCAGGATTGTTATCCTGTTCTCGATCCAGGATATACCTTTGGCTGATATAAGTCCTGATAAGTCCCATTTCAATTTCGTCAGACAGTTTTAAAACTAAGCCTTCTATTTCGTCCTTACCATTTTTATACGTGTATGAATCGGCATGACGTTCCCCACCAAACGTTTTTAAATAGGCCGGAAAATAATTCTCAAAGGGGCCTTCTCTAAACTTTATTACTAAAGGAGATTCTGAACTCATAATTGTTAGGTTAAAGCGTGAAAACTTATATCAAATATAGTATAAAATTAGTTTTGAAGATTTTGGAGTATTCCTTGAATGAAAAGGGCTGAGACACTGTTGTTGTTCATGCTAGTTTTGTCATATAAGATTAATAACCATTAAAATGTACTACCATGAAACTAGGGAAATTATTACTAACAGTTGGAGCGGGTTTATTAATTAATATGAGCTTAATGGCGCAAGCAGCACCAACAAGTGCAGACTTAGGTTTAATGAAAGGTTTTCCGGCTCCTGAAGATAAAAGGGTCGATGCCGGCAATTGGATATTATATCCATACAATACCTGGGCTTTTAAAAACGTGCAGCGTTTGCTTCCAACAACTAATATCGATAACGGATCATTGGAAGCTATTCCTTTCGACAAGAAAATCAACAACCTGGATGACATAGAAGTCAATATAGCTGGTGAGAAGCTTACCGTTAAAAACATATTAGAAACACATCACACTGACGGTATTGTGGTGCTTCATAAAGGTGACTTGGTATACGAACGCTTCTGGAACGATATGACAGCAACCACGCCTCATTGGATGGCTTCAACATCTAAGTCAATCACTGGCACTCTGGCAGCAATATATATCGAAAGGGGAGTTTTAGATGAAAATGCTTTGGTAAAAGATATTATTCCTGAGTTAGCAACAAGTGGATGGGGAAACGCTACCGTACGCGAACTATTAGATATGTCGGTAGGTACCGATTGGGATGAAAGTATGAGTGCCATCGTCAACGAACAATCTTTTGCCCGGCAGTACGCAGCAGCAGCTAACTCACTGCAAATAAAAGGATACGATGGAAGCGGCGTAATGGCATTTCTGCCGAACATAGAAAAGGGCCGTAAACATGGCGAATCCTTTTTATATAATTCTCCGGCAACTGATGTTATGGGGTGGATTTTAAACAGAATTACTGGTAATAACCTGGAACATAATGTATCAATTGAATTATGGCAATATCTTGGTGCTATGGGTCAATCCAATTACCTGTTGGATGGAGCAGGTATAGCATGGCCAACAGGAGGTATGTCTTCCGGTTTATATGATTTAGCTAAGTTTGGTTTACTGATACAACAAGAAGGAATGATTAATGGAAAACGAGTATTCTCTTCTGCTATCGTTAAAGATATTATAGAAAATGGAAATAAAGAGCAATTTGCAAAAAGCCCGCATGCTGATTTATATCCAAATGGTCACTATAGAAACTTTTGGTGGGTAAAAGGTGATGAGGATAATTCATTTATGGCCAAAGGCATTTATGGTCAATACATTTATATCAATCCTGCTAAAGAAACTGTAATAGTAAGATTTGCATCTGAAAAAGAAAGTGCCAGCCAGCTTAGAATGAAACAGGTAGAAGCTGCATTTCAACAAATTTCGGATTACCTGAATAAATAATAGCCAAAGGGTTTTCTATGGCTTACTACTCAAGTTAATATAAAAGCCTGTCTGCCAATTGTTTTTGTTGGCACGCAGGCTTTTAAAGTATTTTCACCATGCATAAAGTAACTTACCACATGGTAGTTGTATTTATTTTGATGATTAAAAGATAGTTAAGGCTTTTATTTTTGCGAGTTTTTGACTTCACATGTGCATGAAAATGATTTGTTACAATAACATTTGATTAGCTAACTTGAGACTATATTGAAGGGTTTCTGAATTAATAGGTAAAAGTCTCCCAAAACGCAGTTTTGAATATATAACCGGCTAAATTAACACAAATGATAACCCATTCAGAAATTATTAAATTATCATTTACACTTTTTACAACTTTCCATATAGTTCTTTTGATGATAGAATTAGCCACTCATAAGAAGAATATGCATTGCAAACACCCTCTGTTTTTCCAAAAATGCCAACGCCTTTAAATTTGGTGAGAATTGCTTAATAATGCTGTAATAGCAAGGTTTCTAGCGAAAAAACACGGCTATATATTCTTTACTCAATATTCACAACACAACCCGCATAAGTATCTCACATTCAATACTAAATAAATTCTGCATCGGCAAATGAAGTTTATATTATTACACAACTTCTTAGTTCAGCGACGCCGCATTACAACAATGTTTTTATAAAAAGTTCTTCTCCTTCAGATCCTGCATCACAGAGAAACAGGCTGATTAACAAATCAACAAACAGACAATT
>JAKSBD010000432.1 GCA_022361295.1 Bacteroidales bacterium | reverse complement strand
TAGTTAGCCCACGCGAAAGGATTTGCGCGGTAGCGGAGTGTCATTATTGAGCATATAGCCTTTGTTTAACTGCAAAGATGCGAGGCGCAATGGTGAATTTATTCCTACAGAATTGATTTACAGCTTTTACTAAAAAACGAAACCACAGATTAAAGGTTTACACGGATTTGTTCCTGCGGAACTGATAATTATGGTGTAACTCCCCACCGCTGCCGCGCGAATCCCTTCGCGAGGTGTAGTTAGCCCACGCGAAAGGATTCGCGCGGTAGCGGAGGCGCAAAGTATTGTAAAATAATACCATATACTTTGTGGTCTTTGCGTAATTCTTAGCGTCCTTAGCGTGAAACTTAAATTTTGGACAACCTCTTCATATAATATGAAAATATATTACTCTACGCTGCCATCTTCGGTATAGGAATTATACAGATAATCGTTGAAAGGAAAACGCTGGGAGTGAATCTTCTTCACTTCATCGTAAATAAGCTGTTTAAACTCAACAAAGTTCACCTTGTTTTTTGCCGATATAAAGATACAGTCAGCCTGTTGTCCCATCCAGGTTTCTTTCAGGTCGTCCAAAGAATAGTTTTCCCGTTTCTTTGGAGTTAAGTCATCTTCATCCTTTGGTGTGTATTCGTAAGCATCCACCTTATTAAATACAAGGATGTTTGGTTTGACTGTCTTATCGATCTCACTAAGGGTTTTATTGACCACCTCAATTTGTTGTTCAAAGCCCGGGTGTGATACATCAACCACATGCAAGAGGATATCTGCTTCACGCACCTCGTCCAGTGTCGATTTAAAGGATTCAACCAGGTGGTGAGGTAGTTTTCTGATAAATCCTACTGTATCAGCCAGTAAGAAAGGAATGTTGTCAACCACCACTTTGCGAACGGTTGTGTCCAATGTAGCGAAGAGCTTATTCTCAGCAAAAACCTCTGATTTACTCAATACATTCATCAAGGTACTTTTACCTACGTTGGTGTATCCAACCAAGGCAACACGAACTAGCTTACCACGGTTTTGGCGTTGTGTGGCCATTTGTCGGTCAATCTTTTTCAGATCGGTTTTGAGCTTGGCAATCTTATCGCGGATGATACGACGGTCAGTTTCAATTTCTTTCTCACCAGGACCACGCATTCCGATACCACCACGCTGACGCTCAAGGTGAGTCCACATGCGAGTTAATCGTGGCAACAGATATTGGTATTGAGCCAGTTCAACCTGTGTTTTGGCGTGTGCTGTTTGTGCCCTGCGTGCGAAGATATCGAGTATGAGGTTGGTACGATCGAGTACCAGCACCTTTAATTCGCGCTCAAGGTTACGAAGTTGTGATGGCGACAGTTCGTCATCAAATATGATGGTTTTAACTTCATGGACCTTCATGAAGTCGATAATCTCCTGCAGCTTACCACGACCTACAAATGTTTTAGGATCGGGCATGGTCAGGTTCTGAGTAAACCGTTCAAAAGGAATAGCTCCTGCTGTTTCGGCCAGAAAAGCTAACTCATCCAGATACTCATTCACTAGTTGCATTGATACATCGGGTGTTTTAACCGCTACCAGAACAACTTTTTCCAATTCCTTTTGTGATGAAGGATTCTCAATCATTTACTACTTCTTTAAGTCTTAATTACTATTGCCGAAAATGAATAATTAATTGTTAAAAACATTAAGCTGTAATTCATTATTGGCACAAACTATTCTTATAAACAAAGCACTTTATTAGCCATTTTGTTTCAGAACTGTTTTCAGAACGACAAATATAACTCAATTTTAGGGCAACAAAAAACCCCGCTGCTGCGGGGTTTTTTATATTGTTACTGTAGTAGTTACTACTGCAATACAAAGTTGATAGGCACAGTATAAGATACTTTTACTGCTTTACCTCTTTGCTTTCCTGGTTTCCACGCTGGCATGGCATTTACCACACGAATCGCTTCTTTGTCCAGGTTAGGGTCAACACCACGGGCAATTTTCACGTCAGTTACTTTACCTTTAGTGTTAACAACGAAAGACACATAAACACGACCCTGGATACCGTTTTCCTGAGCAATTACAGGATACTTCACCGATTGTGCAATGTACTTACGCAATGCCTCTTCACCTCCCGGGAATTCAGGCATGTCTTCTACAATAAAGAAGACCGGTGCATCGTCTGACTCTTCTTCTTCCATGGCTAAGTCTGAGAAATCGATCTCAGTATCTTCATCCATTTCAGTGTCTTCGATGTCTAATTCTTCGTCCAACTCCACGTCATCTTCTACGATGTTTAATACGTCAGCAACCTTTGGTGGTGGCGGTGGTGGTGGCGGTTTTACTTCTTCCTGCCTTGTAATAGGCATGATTTCTTCCTCGGCTTCAAGCTCTTCTACCATCTCAAACTGAGATGCATCCACATCGGTAGAGGTCCATTCGAAAGCAATTAAAACAATTGCCAATGTAACCACCAATCCGATCTGCATAAAGACGCTCTTCTTGTTCTCAAGATCTGCCTTCGGCGACTTTTTTACTTCCATAATAGATCAAAGTTTTGGTGCCTAAAGATAGCTATTATTACCAGTTATTCTCAAATCATCAAG
>JAKSBD010000254.1 GCA_022361295.1 Bacteroidales bacterium | reverse complement strand
TAATTTCATGTGTTTAAAATTTATTGTCATTTGCCACTACATGTCCCGGTTTTAATCGGGATGGAACTAGCCAAATTTAAACCTTTCCCTGTGTGAGAAACTACTCTCATGGCTCGTTTCATAATATCATGTTCTAAGTAATTATCTGTCTTCCGTCACCCGTCATCTGTCACCCGTCATCTGCCTTCCGTCACCCGTCTTCATAATCAATACACCATCGTTACCTGAGGTTGCGACAGCATTGCTTTTACAAATTGGTTCAATTCATCCAGACTTATTCCTTCGATGGCTTTTGTTACTTCAGCATCAGACCAAATTGTATTGCTACACTCCATTTGGTATGCCATGAAAGACAATCGCTCCTTGTCATTATTCCACGAATCAAGATAACGGTTCCATTCCCGGTTTTTCAGTCCCTTTAATTCGCTTGCCGCAATACCGTAGGTTGTAACATCCTTACAAATTTGATCGAGTACAGCCAATGATTCTTCCAGAAGCTCAGGCACTATCTTGTAGCGAAGACTGGTAGCTGTGTAAGCTGCTGGCAATGGCCCACAATGGAAACTACTGCCCCAGGAATAAACCAGCCCCTTTTCCTCTCTAATAACTTCGAACAACTGACGATTCATATACTCTTCAAACATGCCGCTTAACAAATAATCTTTTAAAGACCAGTCAGCAAGATGTAATTTGTACACTCGGTTTACCATCCAGGTTTTAGTCCTTATATCATTGGACTGGAAATACATATCAGAATCGGGCATCCATGACATTCCTTTTTCAGCACCTTGATGGTTTTTGGGAGTAAGCGAACCTAACCATGCGATTAATGATTCAACATCTGTATTGCCTTGCAAATAAAGAGTTGTTTTGGCCGGGTTAATCAGATTGTTCAAAACGCCTTCGACCTCATTTTTCGTTAAACTTTTTCCACTTTTAAGATTCGATTCCGGCAGTTTCTCACGACCTGTCATCCAGTGAAAATATTGAACAGTCCTATCGTAGCTGTTCTTTTCCTTTTGGGTGCCATATTTATTGAAATCATATTCACTAATAGCAAACTCTTTATAAATACCATGCAAATACTGCCATAAAAACTCAGCGTTTGAAGCCTTCCACTTAATTGTTGTTGTTATATCCCTTTCATTAAGCTTAAGCTCCACGCCGTTTATTCCCCATGCTCTTAACTGCTTTTCAATCACTTTAGCATCCTGTCCACCGGCTTCAGAAACGGAAACGTTTCTATTCGAACGCATAAATGCCCGTTGATTGGCCGGTATATTCTGAATGCCGTTTTCAACCTTGAGAAGCAATTCATTTTCCAGACTGTTTTTAAGCCAGACTATGCGCATCCCATTCTTCAGCAAATAGTCTTCTGTACCATTTGCCAGTATTTTATGGTCTTCAATAAAGGAAGGTGAAAATTCGGGTTTGGCAATGGCCAGCATTTCCTGTTCTTCAGGATTTGAACTTGAGCGTCTAACTAGCATCTTTTGAGGAACATACTGCTCTACTCTGACATCAGGTCGATTGGCTGATGTTTTTAAAAGATTTTGCATTTCATTCTGCCAGTCTTCACCATAATCAGGAAACTGGGCAGTAAAACTTAATGTGCCGTTAAAAACAAGTTGTGCTGCTGCTTTTATTTCTTCAGTAGTTATTGTAGGACCTTCGTTGTTAACCACTTCCACGAATAACTCTTCATCGGTATAGGGTAGTTTATCACTAAAATACCAGAAAACATTATTCAATATTCTATGTGGATCAAGGGCGTGTTCCATACCTAATTTTAACTGGTAAGATGATCCATAATCTTCCCATACAGTTTGGATAAACTCCGGTTCAGCACCTTTATATTTAAGATGTGATATGGCATTTCCTATCAGTTCCAGTTTACTGCGAAAATCTGTTGAATCAGCACTTTCAACCAGGATAATTGCCGACGAAGATGAGCCGGATCCCACATTAACCTTAATGTCTTTGTTTCTTTCAAGCATTCCTTTTAAGAGGTTACAGGTCATCTCCTGCGCCAAAGCATAGCGAATTGAATCACTATACCTAACGTCAGGTCTTGTATAATGATAAGCTAATCTGCTCCTGATTTTATTACCTCGTCCGCTTCGAGGCGTATACAGGTCAAGATTGTTCTCATGTTCAGGCAAAAACACAGGAGGTAAAGCTGAATCAACTACACACTCAACATCCTTAAAAGCTGATATCAAGCGTTTTTCAATCTGATCTACAGGCTCGCTGCCCAGCATAACCAGGGCAATATTATCAGGGCGATACCATTTTCTGTAAAAACCATCCAGTTTTTCTTTGGTCATCGAAACGACCTGAGATGAATCACCCAGGTTGGTGTGATTTTCAAAATATCCTCCTGATAAGTATCCGGCAGGGCGATTGGAATAGGAAAGTTCTATTTCTTTAAGAATAATTTGCTTCTCTATTTCAATTTTCTCTTCTGAAAACTCCAGACCTGAAATAATACCACCCATCAACTTTGCTGTTGCTTCTTGTGTTTCGGTATCACTCTCGGGATAACTAAATAAATAGGTGGTTGTATACTTGCCACAAAATGCGGCAAAATCTTTACCAAGCCCCAATCCTCCGCGTTGCGCAATATCAATTTTAGGATCTTTACCATTGCAACCTGGAATGGAAGCGAAACAAACATGCTCTAAAAAGTGAGCACTGCCAATCTCATCTTGTGTTTCATTTAAATGGCCTGTGTTTACAACTACACCCAAAGCTGCTTTTCCTTTAATCCAGGGGGTTTGCAATGCATAGTATTTTATTCCATTGGGAAGTGTGCCCTGTGCCCCTCCTGTTTTTGTTGGAAAATCGCTGGAATCCTTACAGGAACTAAGACTTATTAAAAGAAGGCTTGTTAAAATAATAATGTATTTCATTGTTTATGTTGTTAGATCATTTGGTGGTTAGGTCATTAGGTCAATAGGTTGTTAGATCGTTAGGTCGATAGGTTATTAGATCATTAGGTTGTTAGGTTGTTAGATCATTAGGTAATTAGGTAGTTTGATCAAAGACCTTAATGTTTTAAAAACCTTAAGGTCTGACCTGGTAGGAAACTGAAGATTGGGAATGCATCTCAGTCAGATAGATTCCGCTTTGGAGTCTCTTACAGAACTATACTTTTACCCTCTCTCATATCGTTTAATTGATTGAGCACTGTCCGTTTCTTTTTGTCATCCGGCCACGAATGAACCACCTCCTCTTTGAGCTTAAGAGCCTCACTTTTATCGCCATACATATAAAGGAT